>JANLQC010000105.1:0-6842 GCA_031367575.1 Betaproteobacteria bacterium
CTCATCGAGGTGGTGATCGTGATGGCGATCATCGCCATCCTCGCACTGATGAGCGTGCCGATGTTCTTTGCGAAGATTCCGCGCACACAGGTGGACGAGAGTTTGCAGGTGGCCGAAGTCGCAAAGAAAGCGGTCGCGGCCTTTTACCTGAAATCCGGCACCCTTCCCGCAAACAATGCTGTTGCCGAATTGCCTGACGAAACAAGAATCGTCGGAATCTACGTGAACGCCGTATCCGTGATCGATGGTGCCGTCACGATGACGTTTCGTCCCGATGCCAATGGAAAGATCGCGGGTAAACGGCTCACCTGGCGTCCAGCCGTCCCCACCGAAAAAAGCCTGCGTACAGTCGAGTGGTTGTGCGCCGCCAGAAAAGTTCCGGATCGCATGGAGGCAGGCGGTGTAGACGTCACCGACATCCCCCGCGACACCATGCCCGTTTCCTGTCGCTAACGCGAAAATTTTCTTAGCGCAATCCCGCGTTCAATTTCTCCAGCGCCGCACTGCCCGGACACAAATCCGTTTCATTCAAGCGATTGAAGGCACCCGATTGCGTGTTGAGATGCACATGCAGATCTTCGGGTTCCGCGTCCACGTAAAGCAATCCGGTGACGACTTCACCCTCAGCCTGCCGCTCTTGCGTGTAATTCATCGCCGCGATGCGGTTGGTCGGATCGTAACTCGGGTGCAACTTGCGCAATAGCAACGTGGTGCCATCGTGCTGGCGAACCGTGGTTGCTTCACCCTCCGGGAAATCGACGGTGATTTCGTTTCGGCGCGCAATGAAATCGAGACGGTTCACGGCCTCATTGTGCTCGCGGATGTAATCGTAGCTCTTGGTGCTGCCGGCGTGGTTGTTGAACGCCACGCACGGGCTGATGACATCGATGAACGCGGCCCCCTGATGTTCAATGGCGGCTTTGATGAGCGGCACCAACTGGTGCTTGTCACCACTGAAACTGCGACCGACAAAGGTGGCACCCAATTGCATCGCCATCAACGCCAAGTCGATCGGCGAATCGCGATTCACGACGCCGCGCTTGGATTTCGACCCTTGATCTGCGGTGGCGGAAAACTGGCCCTTGGTCAAACCGTAGACGCCATTGTTCTCGACAATGTAGGTCATGTTGACGCCGCGCCGCATTACATGCGCGAATTGCCCCAATCCAATCGAGGCGGAATCGCCATCGCCGGAAACCCCGAGATAAAGCAACTCGCTATTGGCCAGATTGGCCCCCGTCAATACCGAGGGCATGCGGCCATGCACGGTATTGAATCCATGCGAGTGCCCGAGAAAATAAGTCGGTGTTTTCGATGAGCAACCGATGCCGGAAAGTTTGGCGACGCGATGCGGCTCAATATCGAGTTCCCAGCAGGCTTGAATGATCGCGGCAGAAATCGAATCGTGGCCGCAGCCGGCGCAAAGCGTGGACACCGCGCCCTCATAGTCGCGCCGCGTGTAGCCAACGTTGTTGACCGCAAGCGTCGGGTGATGCAGCTTGGGTTTGGCGATATAGGTCATTCAGCGGCCCCGCCTTTCGCGACTTTTCTCATCGGCGTCACGTTGAGGGTGGCCGCCGTCTGGGAAATTTCCTTGACGATAAAGCGCGCCGTAATCGGCGTGCCGTCGTAGTGCAATACCGGAATCAATTTGGCGGGATCGATATTGAGTTCGGCCACCAGCAGCGTGCGTAATTGTGCATCGCGATTCTGTTCAACGACGAAAACCTGCTCGTGTGATTCAATGAATTCCGTCACCGCATGGCTGAACGGAAAAGCGCGGATGCGCAGCGTATCGACATGCAGGCGGTTTTCTTCAAGGGATTCCATCGCTTCCGACATCGCCGGGCTGGCCGAGCCGTAGAAAATCACCCCTAGCCTCGATTTGCCTGATGACGCCGATAGCACCGGTTGCGGAACAATGTTCTTGGCGGTTTCAAATTTGTGCAACAGGCGCGACATGTTGTCCACATAGTCGTCGCCCGCTTCGCTGTATTTGGCAAAGCGATCCCGGCTGGTGCCACGGGTGAAATACGCCCCCTTGGTCGGGTGCGTGCCGGGATAGGTGCGAAATGGAATGCCATCGCCATCGACATCAAGATAGCGGCCAAACACTTTGCCCGCATCCAGATCTTCGCGCGTCATCACTTTGCCGCGATCAAAGGCGCGCTTGTCATCCCAATTGAATGGTTTGCAGAGGCGCTGATTCATGCCGATATCCAGATCCGTCATGACGAAAATCGGCGTCTGCAAACGATCCGCCAGATCGAGCGCGGTCGCCGCCATTTCAAAACATTCGTGCGGATCTTCGGGAAACAACAACACATGTTTGGTGTCGCCATGGGATGCATACGCGCACGAGAGCACGTCCGACTGCTGGGTGCGAGTCGGCATGCCGGTCGATGGGCCGCCGCGTTGCACGTTGATGATCGTGATTGGAATTTCCGCGAAGTACGCGAGACCAATGAACTCCTGCATCAGCGACACACCGGGGCCGGAGGTCGCGGTGAAGGCGCGTGCACCGTTCCAGCCTGCGCCGACCACAATACCGATCGACGCCAATTCATCCTCGGCTTGCACGATGGCGAATTTGTTTTTTCCGGTTGCGGCATCAACGCGAAATTTTTGACACCACTTGGTGAATGCCTCGGCCAGCGAGGACGATGGCGTGATCGGATACCACGCACAGACGGTTGCGCCGCCGTATACGCAGCCCAGCGCCGCCGCGCTGTTACCTTCGATGAAAATGCGGTCGCCCACGCAATCGCGGCGCTCCACTTTCAGGCCAACCGGTTGGAAATGGGCCTTCGCATGATCGCGTCCGAGATGCAGTGCTTTCTTGTTGGAATCCAACAATCGTTCCTTGCCTTTATATTGTTCGCTGAACAGCTTCTCGATGGCCGAAGGCTCGATACCAAGCAGATACGACAACGCGCCAAGGTAGACGATGTTTTTCATCAATTGCCGCTCGCGCGAATCGGCATAGGTGCTGTTGCTGATTTCGGTCAACGGCACGCCGATGATGTTGATGTCGCTGCGGAATTTCGATGGCGGCAATGGTTTCGAGTTGTCATAAAACAAATAGCCGCCCGGCTCAATTTCCTTGATGTCCTCATTCCAGGTTTGCGGGTTCATTGCCACCATGAAATCCACCCCGCCGCGACGCCCCAGATGGCCCTTCTCGGTGACGCGCACTTCGTACCAGGTCGGCAATCCCTGAATGTTCGATGGAAAAATATTGCGCGGACTGACCGGCACACCCATGCGCAGAATCGCTTTGGCGAACAATTCATTGGCCGACGCCGAGCCGGAGCCGTTGACGTTGGCAAACTTGACAACGAAATCGTTGACGGCGGAAAGTTGTTTCATTCTGCCGCCTCGCGCAGCGGCTCAGTGGCCGGTTTCTTGCGGCAGCCCGGTCCCGCTTGCGTCGGAATTAAAAGGAATTTTTGCATGTCCCATGCGCCGGTCGGGCAACGTTCCGCGCACAGGCCGCAATGCAGACAAACATCCTCATCCTTGGCCATGATGCGCCCGGTTTTGACCGCGTCGGAGACGTACAAATCCTGCGTCAAATTGAATGCCGGTGCACTGAGACGCGCACGCAGTCCGCTCTCCTCGCCATTTTCGGTAAAGGTGATGCAATCCATCGGGCAGATGTCCACGCAGGCATCGCACTCGATGCAAAGGCGCGGCGTGAATACCGTTTGCACATCGCAATTCAGGCAACGCTGCGCTTCGGCAAACCCGAGCTTGCGGTCAAATCCCAGTTCCACTTCCACCTTGATGCTCTTCAACGCAATCGACGTTTCCTTGAGCGGTACCTTGTAGCGCAAATCGTTCGAGATATCGTTGTCGTAGCTCCACTCGTGAATGCCCATTTTCTGGCTGAGCAAATGCACCATCGGCGGCGGTCGATCATTCACATCTTCGCGCTGGCAAAATTTGTCGATGGAGATTGCCGCTTCGTGACCATGCGCGACCGCCCAGATAATATTCTTCGGGCCGAACGCGGCATCACCGCCGAAAAACACGTTCCCGATTGAGGATTGATGGGTAATTTTATCGACCACCGGCATGCCCCATTGGTCGAATTTCAAACCGAGATCGCGCTCGATCCACGGAAACGAATTTTCCTGTCCCACTGCCACCAGCACGTCATCGCACTCGAAATGCACCTCCGGTTCTCCTGTGGGCACCAGATTGCGCCGGCCCTTTTCGTCTTTTTGTGCGGCGACTTTCTCGAACATGACGCCGGTGAGTTTTCCATCGACATGCGTGAAGGACTTCGGCACCAGATAGTTGTGGATTGGAATTCCCTCATGCTGCGCGTCTTCTTTTTCCCACGGCGAGGCTTTCATTTCCTCGAAGCCCGAACGCACGATCACTTTGACGTCTTCACCCCCGAGACGGCGCGAGGAGCGGCAACAATCCATCGCGGTGTTGCCGCCACCGAGTACGATCACGCGCCTGCCGATCCTGGTGACGTGACCAAAAGACACACTCGATAGCCAATCGATGCCGATGTGGATATTCGCGGCCGCGTCCATGCGACCGGGAATATCAAGATCGCGCCCGCGCGGCGCACCGGAGCCGACGAACACCGCATCAAAACTTTCGGTCAAAAGCTGCTTGAGACTATCGATGCGCTGACCGCTTTTGAATTCAATACCGAGGTCAAGGATGTAACCCACCTCTTCATCGATCACCGATTCCGGCAAGCGAAATTTCGGTATCTGGCTGCGGATCATGCCGCCGGCCCGGGTATCACCATCGAATACCGTAACCTGATAACCATGCGGGGCCAGATCGCGCGCGACCGTGAGCGATGCCGGCCCCGCACCGACGCACGCGACGCGCTTGCCGTTTTTCTTTGCCGGGACTTGCGGCAAACGGTCACGGATATCGTCCTTGTTATCAGCCGCGACACGTTTCAAACGGCATATCGCCACCGGTTCCGGCTTCTCGGCATTTTTTTCCTCGACACGACCGCGCCGACAGGCGGGCTCGCACGGCCGATCACAAGTTCGACCGAGAATGCCGGGGAATACATTGGAATTCCAGTTGACCATGTAGGCATCGCTGTAGCGGCCCGCGGCGATCATGCGGATGTATTCGGGGACGGGGGTATGGGCGGGGCACGCCCACTGACAATCGACGACTTTATGAAAATAGTCGGGGCGGCCAATATCGGTCGGCTTCAAAGTGACTTCTCCAATTCGCAGTGAACCACAGCGGTTCCCTTCATCTGCACCATCGCCTTGGCTGGCGTCCGGTTGCCGGAGAACTCGCATTATGTGCTGCATGGTACAGGCAGCCATTTCGCTTGGAAAGCGCCGCCTGTGCTGCGGTGCAGCAGTTTGGTCGGTCAGAGATTGCCAAGCACGACACTAGACCGCGCCGGGCAACGTTTCCGGCGGCGCGCGCCGCAGCGAATACGCGCTGTTGGCGCTGATTTGCTCGGCAAAATGCACATTCTTGGCGGCGGCATGCATGTACAAATTGAAGCCGCCGAAGTGCGTCGCCGCGTAGTTGTATGCACCGCCCAATTCAAATTCAAGGCGGCTCACGGCGCTTTCAAAAAAGGCCGGCGTTTTCTTGACCAGATCATCGCCCGACTGGAATACCACTTCATCTCCCGCGCCGGTGTGCTTGACCGCAATGCCGCCCGCGACAAACTCCGGGTAGAGGCGGTCACGGCATTTTTCGAGATAACAGCGATCCGACATCTGCGCAATGATATCTGCCGAACCCAGCAGGCTTCCGAGCATTCGCAGGAGCGGATCCTGAATGAGGATATCGCCGACGCGTTTTTCAAACCCGGTGAAGTGAACCAATTCTGAGCCGGCCTCCACCAGTTCCGCCATGCCGATTTGTGGCAGGTAGTTTTGCAGAAAGGCGGCACCGCGCGACACGTGATTGATGGTGTATTCGGCACCGTTTTTGGCCACCGTGTCCTGCGTCGTGCGCAAGTAGCCGATATCGTGATACAACGCAACCACAATGCCCAATTGGTAAAGCCGCACGCCGAAGGCCGGCGTCTCGCGGCGCGTACGCTCGTGACCATCCATGAGGCGCGCCATCGCAAGCGTTACATCCATCACATGCTGGAGATCGTGGTAGAGCGTGTCGCAGGCCTGATACCCGGGGTAATCACCCCGGTAGAGGCGCATCATGTCACCAAAAGCGGTGTCCATGGACGCATGCGCGGCACCCGGATACAAAAGACGAAACAGCCGCGCGATTTCCCGCTGAACGGCTGACGGATCGGTGGTCTGAATCCGGTTCGTTACATCAAAATCATTGCGGCGCACTTGCATTGTCGCGTGCCCGTCCTTTGTTTAAGTCGTTTTACTTATCCGGCGCGAGTGCCTGTCGTTCGCCGATTCTCCCGAGGTCTCATTTGACACCGCGCTGGCGAAAAAATCAACCGGGAAACATCGGTAATACGAGAACTCCGCGCCAATTATCAGGCCGAATGTGATGTGCATCACAATTGTCACAAACACGCCTTGAGGCGGGAAATTTCATGTCGGCCAGCGCCGGATTGCGGCTTGCACTGCGCCTGCGGACAATCGCCAAGTGCAAACCGCCCGGCGGGGCGGTATAGTGGTTCCTTACCCAATGGCCTTGTCATGGAACCCATCGATACAATTGAGGTTATTGAGCGTCGGCTCATCGAACTGAAACAGGAGCACCGCGATCTGAATCTGGCCATCGACGTGTTGGTTGCGGTTCCGATTCACGATGAGTTACAACTCAAGCGGCTCAAAAAACGCAAATTGTTGCTTAAGGATCAGATTTCCTTTTTCGAGGCGCAATTGACACCGGACATCCCGGCC
>JANLQC010000222.1:0-3886 GCA_031367575.1 Betaproteobacteria bacterium
ATTTCCTGCCGCTTGCCGGTGCCCAGATACGCCGCCGAATCGAATCGCTCGCGCCGTTGGACGAATGTACCGACGACCTGATAACCCAGCGTTTTCGCGAGTTCGCGCAATTCCGTCAGAGAGGCCTCGAACTCGATATCACTGACGGCGGGCAGATGTACGGCAGCGACGATGGCGCGCATGGTTGGATTGGTGGTTTCTTTTTGCATTGGATGATTTGTTGTTTTGAATGCCGGCGAACTGCCGACTTCGGGAGGAATCTTAAAGGGTAATCAAAGGGCTTGAGACCGGCGGCGAACAATTAATTGCGTTGGTCGTGAGCTTGTCAAAACGCGTCCAAATCGGATTGGATCAGGGGCACCGCATTTCCGTTCGCGCCTTCGATCCGCAATCGCCGCTCAGGGCGGCAACAATTTCGCAAAATCCTTGTTCAGCGTGACAAGTGCAGTATCAATGGCAGTTCTTTTGGCATTGATCCATTGGCTTTGTTCCGCCAACGCCTGTTTGGCCAACGCCAACATCCGCCTCATCTCGGACATCTGCGGCCCGCCGACCGTTCGGCGATTTTGCACGATGGCAATCGGGTTCAAGGTGGATCGAAATTCCTGCTGGCTCATCGGCAGCGCCAGCGTGGCGCTGTATTCCTTGACCGCATCGCGAAAGATTTTTTGCGCTTCCGGGTACGGGAAATCCAGCGGCTTGATGTTGTTGAGTTTGGCGTAGGCAACGATTTCGGCGCCGAAGTGATGGCCCACGCGAAACGGCACTTTGTATTTGCTCATCAATACATCCGCCAGTTCCTGCGACGCCGTCCAGTCACTGTTGAGCTCTTCCAGCGCGCGCTCCGGATTGACGACCAACGCGTGCAATATCCGGTCAAACATCCGGAGAAACTGTATGGCACTTTGCACCATCTCGGTGTTCGAGCTTTCTTCCTTCGGGTCCTGCATGCCGGGCGTGATGTTGTGTGCGCGCATCACCGGCCCCATTGCCAACGCCAGCGCCGAGGAGACATCGCGCCGGGTTTCAGTCAACAGGATGGGGTTTTGCTTTTGCGGCATGGCACTGGAAACGCGCGTATTCATGCCGCGCGCTTGCAGCAATATCCACGGCCGGGTTTGCGAGTACTGCGTCATCACGTCCTGAATGAAATGCCCGGTGTGCAAACCGATGCTGGTCACGATGCCGGCAACTTCCACCGGGTACTCACTCGAGGAAATTTGCGCGGCGTCATAGGCATTGTCGACGATGGCCGCAAAGCCCAGATACCCGGCCATTCGCGTGCGATTCAACGGCCAACTGCTGCCATTGAGCACGGTGGTGCCCATTGGCGACCGGTCAATTCGCGCGTAGGCTTGCCTGATCCGTTGCGCGTCGCGTTCAAACCCGGCCGCGTGGCCCAGCAACGCATGGCCAAAACTGTTGGGTTGCGCCGCGACGCCATTGGTGTAATTGGGCACGATCGTCTGGGCATGTTCATCGGCCAACTTCACCAGGGATCCGGACGTTTTGTTGAGCTGATCGGCCAGATCGAGAAGGTTTTCCCGCATGATTGCCGCCCGGTAGGTGGCGAACATGTCCTGACTGGAACGGCCCGCGTGCAGCAACGTGACATCCTGGCCCGCCGCACGAATCAACAGTGGTTCAAAATCAATCACCCGGAAGGGCCTTTTTGCGTCTGGCCTGGCACCGTCGTCCAGCACTTTGGCAATGCCTGCCGCAATGCCGGGTGCCTTTGCCTTGTCCAACAAACCCTCGTCGGTATTGATCACGGCGGTCGCTTTGTTGATCTCACCCAGCCAGAAGAACTGATCGCGCGGCGCGGCTTTTTGGGCAAATGCGCACGTCACAAAGCATGACGTCGCCAACAGCAACGGAAGTTTGTTGAACATCGGCATGGGTCGATTCCTTTGGGTGGTGGGCTGGGAAAAGCGCTTGGAAACGTCTGATTTATTCGCGATCCCATCAGATCGCATTGAAATTTGGCGAAATCTGCCGAACCTCATCTTGACGGAAAATAGGCAGTGTTTCGTCCATCGCAAGTCTGATTCGATTTCCATTTCATTGAGGCAGTAATTATTGTCATTCCCGCGAAAGCGGGAATCCATGTTTAGCAGAGTAGAAAATGGATTCCCGCTTTCGCGGGAATGACAGCATTTACTGTTGTAATGATCGGGAATTGGAATGACTTGTGCGATACGAATTTCAACCAGACCCGGTGTCTTGCGATGTTTCCCTACGGTCGCAACGCATGGATCAAATCGAGATAATCGTCCCGATCCGATCCAATGAATCCGCGCCGGATCAGGCAATCCAGAATCACCAGCGCCGCATCCACCGTGAAATCACCCGGTTCGGTTTCCAGCCTGCGAAGCAATTCAGCAATCGGCACACTCGTGAATTCCGCGACTTCGCCATCCTGATTGGCAGGGCTAAAACTCTCCGGTAACACAATATCGTGGACGAAAATAATTTCGTTGTGCAGGCCTTCATCGACGGCCCGTTTACAGCGCACCGCACCGGCACCTTTGGCAGTGCGCGCGAGCTCAGCGTTGATTCCGGCTTCCTCCCGACTTTCCTTGATCAGGGTTTCATTGGGGGTCATGCCGCGCGCAATGCGACCGGCGGCGAGGTTATCCAGCATGCCGGGGTCGATCGCTTTGGTGTCCGCCCGGCGCGCGATCCACATGTGCGGCTCGCCATTTCGCACCGTAAGCCCGTTTAAATGCGACGCGTAAACGGTGAGGCCAAAGTGGCGCGTGGCCGCGCGCTCAATGTGAAACAGCGGACGCGAATAAAACGTTTCGCACGCGGTCACCAATTCGCCGCGCCAGCCGGTGATCACGGTCTCGGCCGCGAGCGACTCGACCACTTCCGCGATGGCGGCACTGCGGTGTTCGGGGGTTTCAAAATGCCCCAGCATGCCGACGCCGCGCGGGCGCACCGCGAAATATTCCGGCCATTGTTCGAGCCGCTCGGCGAAGGAGCGCTTCATCCACCCGGCGAGAACACTGTCCACCGTGAACGGCAACAACGAATCGGCGGGGTCGAACGTGCAGGCGTTCTCAACGATGTCAGCGAGGGGTTTGTGCATGAATTCCGATTCGTTGTTGGGCTATCATGTTTGCCGTGTCGTCAATAATAGTATCGCAATCCTCTTTTTCATGCGCGCGAAAGTGGCCATCTTGGCGCGTCTAATGCCGCGCCTATTGCCGCGTAGCCACACGTTGAATTTCTGGAGCTTTAAATGAAGGTGATTGTCATGGGTGCCGGTGTCATCGGCGTCACCAGTGCCTGGTATCTCGCCAAGCAGGGTTTCGAGGTGGTCGTGATCGACCGTCAACCGGGAGCAGGCCTTGAAACCAGCTTCGCCAACGGTGCGCAGATTTCCGTTTCGCAGTCTGAGCCGTGGGCGGCGCCGGGTGCGCCGTTCAAGGTATTGAAATGGCTGATGAAGGACGACGCGCCGCTGTTGTTTCGCCCGAAACTTGAATGGCATCAGATCTCATGGGGCATGCGCTTCATGATCGAGTGTCTGCCCTGGCGTTTTCGCCACAACATTCGCGAAATGGTGAATCTTGGGTTGTATAGCCGTGTTGCGTTGCAGGAGTTGCGGCAGGAAACCGGCATTCAGTACGATCAAATTACCAAAGGCATTTTGCAGTTTTATACCAACAAGGATGATTTCATCGCCGCGCAGGAGGCGTCGAAATTGTTGCAGCAATACGGCATTGAGCGCGAAGTGAAATCAGCCGATGAAGCGATCACCATTGAACCCGCACTGAACCACATTCGTGATCGCCTCGCCGGGGCGACTTTTGCGCCGACCGATGAATCCGGTGATGCCCACGTGTTCACCTAAAATCTCGCCGAGCTTTGTCGTTTG
>JANLQC010000251.1:0-5196 GCA_031367575.1 Betaproteobacteria bacterium
GTCTGGGCTGCGATGCATCGAAAATTGGGCCCCGGCCTTCGCCGGGGCGACAGTAAATACCATCGTCGCAATGCATCTGGTACCGCTTACCTGCTTAAGTAAGCGCCATTCGTGGCTGACCCCTTTTAACAATCCAATTGAGTGACTCCGCAAAATGAATAGCCAAGACGCCCAAGCCCTGCTCGCCGATTCTGAAATTCTTTGCACGGCCGATGAAGTCAACGCCGCGACCACCCGTGTTGCCATGGAACTCAATGGCGATTACGCCGGCAAGCATCCGCTGGTGTTGGGCGTGATGGGCGGTGCGGTGGTGTTCTCAGGGCAATTGCTCCCGCAACTGAATTTCCCGCTCGATTTTGACATCGTGCAGGCCTCGCGCTATGGCGAAAACACCGTCGGCACCCATCTGAATTGGCGGGTGGTGCCGCGCGATAACGTGAAGGGACGTCACGTGTTGTTGCTCGATGACATCCTCGATGAAGGCATCACGCTGGCGGCGATTGTCGAGTTGCTGAAAAGTCAGGGCGCGCTGTCGGTGGAATGCGCGGTGTTTTGCGTCAAGGACTACGGCGAGGCGATCAATGTCAAAAAACCCCTGAAGGCGAAGTACGTCGGCCTCACGGTGCCGAATCGTTTCATTTACGGTTACGGCATGGATGTCTCCGGTGCATGGCGAAATTTGCCGGCAATTTATGCGAAGAAGGGCAATTGATTTTATGCCGCAGATGAACGCAGTTGAACGCAGATGAAACCTTGGAGCTTTTATCCGTGTTTACCCGTGTTTAGCCGTGTTCATCCGTGGCTCAACAATGACTTTAACTAAGAAACGACCATGCTCGCAATCATCGGTGGCACTGGCCTGACCAATCTGGCCAATCTCGAAATCACCCGGCGCGAAGTGGTGCGCACGCCGTATGGCGAACCCTCCGGCCATCTCACCTTTGGCCATATCGGTCACGCGGAAATGATTTTTCTCGCGCGGCACGGCTATGCGCATACACTGCCGCCGCACGGCGTGAATTACCGTGCCAACATCTGGGCGCTGCAAACAGCCGGTGCCACCCGCATCATCGCGGTCAATGCGGTGGGCGGCATCGCGGCGGATATGGGGCCGGGCGTGTTGGCGGTGCCCGACCAGATCATCGATTACACGCAGGGCCGCAAGCACACGTTTTTTGAAGGCGAAGAACCGGTCACGCATATTGATTTCACGTTTCCGTTTTGCGAGCGTGCGCGGCAATTACTGCTGGCGGCATCCAGAGCGGTGGCGATTCCCGCATTATCCGCCGGGACCATCGGCGTGATGCAAGGCCCGCGCCTGGAAACGCGCGCTGAAGTGATGCGGCTCGCGCACGATGGCTGCACCATGGTTGGCATGACCACGATGCCGGAAGCGGCCCTCGCGCGCGAGAAAAAACTCTCGTATGCGATGCTGGCGTTATCGATGAACCATGCGGCCGGGGTCGGTTCCTCTTCGGCCGGAATCAAGCTGGTGGACGCCGATGCAGTGCTCGCGGCGGGCATGGAAAAAGTGCGGGTGATTATCGCCAAAGTGGTTGAGCTGCACGCCGCCATGCCCGCAACCGAGAGAGGGCTTGCCTGATGCCGGTCGCCAAGTCTGCCGCTGAGCGGGGGCGCGTCTGATGGCCGCCGCCATGCAGTCCGCTGAGCGAGGGCGCGTCTGATGTCCGCGCGTGCCATTTTGAAAATGGGTACGCCGAGCTTGCTCGAGATATCTGCGCCGTGGCCGAAAAACAAATTCGATTCACCCGAGTTGCATGCGCTGCTTACGGACATGAAGGACAGCATGATTGCCGCCAAGGGCGCCGGTCTCGCGGCACCGCAAATCGGCGAGAATGTGCGCGTGGTGATTTTTGAAGTGATCGACAATCCGCGCTATCCCAATCGCGAACCGATTCCCTTCACCGTGTTGATCAACCCGCAACTCACACCGATCTCGCCTATGCAGGAAGAGGATTGGGAAGGATGCCTCTCGGTGCCGGGCATGCGCGGCCTGGTGCCGCGCTATCCAAAACTTCGCTACACCGGTTTCGATGCGGCGGGCAACAAGATCGGGCGCACAGTGGACGGTTTCCACGCGCGTGTGGTGCAGCATGAAGTCGATCACCTGGATGGCGTGCTGTATCCGATGCGGATGACCGATATGACGAAGTTCGGTTATACCGAAGTGTTGTTCCCCGAGCTGGTTGGCGTGGACGACGATTGACGAATCAGGATTTTTAAAGGAGCCGATGATGGCCGAAACAATTGATGTCACCCCCACCAGCACCTCAACCCCCATCGCCGAGCGTGACGTCTCCGGGCAAATGACGATTACCCATGTGCTTTATGCCCTTCATGGTCTGGCGCCGTTCACCTTTTGGACGCTTGCCGTGGTGGCGATGTTCATCGGCATGGCCAAGCGCGATGAAGTCCGCGGCAGTTGGCTGGATTCGCATTACTCATATCTGGCGAGCACGTTTTGGTGGGGCATCCTCTGGGCAATTGTCGCGTGGACAATTTTTTGGGTGCTCGGATTATTGACGCTCGGCATTGGCATGATCGTGTTGTGGGTGTTGCCGGTCGTGGTGCTGATCTGGTATTTGTACCGGGTGATCAAGGGTTGGCTCAGATTGAACGATCTGAAGCCGATTGCTTAGCATAAGATAACGCAGAACGCCATTTGGTGCGGCGTTTCAGGCATTTATTGCCTGAAAGGCGCGCCAGTGCTTGTGTTTTTGATTGTTATTAACCAACAAATTTACCAGCAAATTAACCAACAATTCAACAATTCGCCCGACATGAAAATATTCACCAGAGGCCGCGTCATCGGCACCATCATCGTGGCCGTCGTGGCGGCAATGGCGTGGGGCGGATTGGCGCTGCAAAAGAAGATCGCCGCAGGCGACGACAAGCCGCGCTATAAAACCGCCGACGCGGATCGGGGATCGATCGTGCAATTCGTCACCGCAACCGGCACGTTAAATCCGGTCGCGCTGGTGAACGTCGGCACGCAGGTGTCAGGCACCGTCAGTGAATTGAATGTGGACTTCAATGATCGCGTCAAACGCGGGCAGGTGTTGCTGAAAATTGATCCGACGCTGTTGCAGGCGGTGATCAATCAAAACGTCGCCTCGCTAAATGCCGCGCGTGCGCAGTTCACCCTCGCCGACAGCAATTACCATCGCAACGCGAAGCTGGTCAATCAGGGCTTCATCTCAGTGGCCGCGCTGGAACAATTGCGCCAGACGCTGGATGCGGCCACTGCGCAAGTGCAGGTGAGTGAAGCGGTGCTGGAGCGCGCGCGCGCCGACATGGCCAACAGCATCATCCGCTCGCCCATCGATGGCGTGATCATCAAGCGCACGGCTGATTTGGGGCAGACAGTGGCGGCCAGTTTTCAAACGCCGAATCTTTTCGTCATCGCGCGCGACCTGAAAAAAATGCAGATCGATACCAATGTATCGGAAGCCGATGTCGGGTTATTGAAGGATGGGCAGGCGGTGCGCTTTATTGTGGATGCATTTCCGGATCGCGATTTCGATGGCAAGGTGCGGCAATTTCGGCTTGCCGCCAACGTGACGCAGAACGTGGTCACTTACAACGTGGTGATCGATGTTGATAATCCGGACGAGTTGTTGAAGCCCGGACTCACGGCACAGGTGCGCATCATCACCGCGAACAAGCCCGATGCGCTGCGCATTCCGACCTCAGCGTTGCGCTACCGGCCAAGCGATTTTGAAATTGCGATGGACGCGGTGAAGAAAAAGTTGATGGGCCAAAAAACCGATAAGCCGGCAGACACCAAGGAAAAACCGGTGACCGAGGACAGTACCGACGAACTCGGATTGCGCACCAAAACCGGCGAGCGGCTTTATCGGATTTACAAACTGGTGGAGGCGAAAATTCCCGGCCAGCAGGCGGAGGCGTTACCGGTCGATGTGGTGATCGGCGTATCGAACAGCAAATACACCGAAGTCGTGAAAGGGCCGCTGGCGGCGGGCGACAAGGTGGTGGTGCGTTCGCTGCTGGCGGATCCGGCCAAGCAATGATGATTCAGCGTGCGCGATTAAGAGCATCGCATGACTGACGCAGCCAACGCACCGCTGGTTCATCTCAGCGCCGTCCGCAAAAGCTATTTCTCCGGCCGTGTGGAAACGCCGGTGTTGCACGGCATCGATTTTGAAATGCAACGCGGCGATTTTGTCGCTGTCATGGGCCAATCCGGTTCCGGCAAATCGACCCTGATGAATATTCTCGGCTGCCTCGATACCCCGACTTCCGGCGACCATCTACTCGACGGTCACACCGTCAATGAACTCAGCCGCGCGGAACTGGCGCGGTTGCGCAATCGAACTCTGGGATTCGTTTTTCAAAGTTTCAATTTGCTGAAGCGCATGACGGTACTCGACAATGTCGCATTGCCGTTGCTCTATGCAGGCGTGCGTCGCAGTGACGCGCGCAAGCGTGCGCATGTGCAACTCGCCAAAGTGGGATTGTCCGAGTTCGCGCAGCGCCAGCCAAACCAGCTTTCCGGCGGACAGCAGCAACGCGTCGCGATCGCGCGCGCGCTGGTGGGGGATCCGCCGTTGGTGCTGGCCGATGAACCCACCGGCAATCTGGATACGCGCACCAGCGGCGACATCATGGCCGCTCTCTCGGCACTGAATCGTGATCGCGGGCAGAGCATCATTCTGGTGACGCATGAGCCCGATATTGCGGCGCATGCCGGGCGGCTGGTGAGACTGAAGGATGGATTGGTGATCTACGACGGTGCGGCCCGTGAAGGCCTGCTGCAACTGCAAAATGAGCCGCATCTGCCAAGTGAGGCCGGGGCGCAGGATACCAATTTGGGGTTCGACGCGGCGACGACCATTGCGGTGCGCACGTGAGTTTCGCGCAAGTGTGGGCGGAATCGTTTCGCGCGATGCTGGCCAACCCGATGCGCACCATGCTCACCATGCTCGGCATCATCATCGGCATCGCGAGCGTCACGCTGATGCTCGCGGTCGGCGACGGCATCAAGGCCTTCATCAATAAACAGCTCGCGGCCCTCGGCAGCAATCTCGTGATCGTGCAGGCTGACTCGCGCAAAGCAGTCGGCGCGCGCCTGCGCACCGGCACCGTGCAGACCATGACGGTCGATGACGCAGAGGCAATCAATGGTCTGCCAACCGTGCTCGGTGCCGCGCCGAT
>JANLQC010000307.1:0-9144 GCA_031367575.1 Betaproteobacteria bacterium
CACGTTGGCAATCCGTGCCACCGGGCGGCAACATGAAATTGTCGGCGAGTTCATCGAGCAGATAAGCGGCTCGTCACGGCGCCAGGTTCTAATCGAAGCAACCGTCGTTGAAGTCGTTCTCAATGACGCCTATCAATCAGGGGTCGATTGGGCTGCGCTAGGGCTACAGGGCTTGGGCTATACCATCAAACAAAACTTGACGGGTACACTTGACACTAATCCAGTGCCAACGCAAGCGCCAATCTTTTCGATTTCCTACCGGAATCCCAATGCAGCGGCGGGTGGGGATATCAGCAGCACGCTGAAGCTGCTCAACTCATTTGGCAATGCGCGCGTACTCTCCAGCCCCAAAATCATGACCTTGAACAATCAGACTGCTGTGATGCGGGTTGTGGAAAACACGGTCTATTTTACGATCACAACTACGCCAGGAACCCTCAACGACGCAGGCAGGCCAATCACCCTGCCAACTGTTGATTCCAAGGCTCAAGTTGTTCCGCAAGGATTTGTCATGTCTGTCACGCCGCAAATTAGCGAAAATGACATCATCAATTTGAGTATTCGGCCCAGCGTTACACGCATCACGAAATATGTACAAGATCCGAATCCTACTCTGTCCTTGACTGTACCCAACCTTGTTCCGCAAATTGAGACGCGTGAATTCGAAGCGATGATGCGCGTTGCAAGCGGGCAAACGGCCGTACTTGGTGGCTTGATGCAGGATGAGTTTAAGTCCAACCGGGCAGGGTTGCCAATTTTGTCTCGTATACCGCTCTTTGGTGATGCCGTCAGCAAGCGCGATGACGCTGGAAGGAAAAGCGAATTGGTCGTGTTTATCCGCGCGCTGGTAATTCGTGAAGCAAGTGTGGACGCTGATCTTTCGGACTACAAAAAATATCTTCCCGATACGCAGTTCTTCAAAGACTCGTCGCGATCCTATGATTTGATGCGACCCAATGGGCTTCAATCCAATCCGATTGTTCCTGATGGGGAGCCAAGGAAAGCGCCATGAGCTTGCTGCTCGATGCACTGAAACGTGCCGAGGAGGCAAAACGCGCCAAACTATCCGTCGAGTCCGCGCCCGACCGCGCACCATCGTCGGCAGCGGCAAGCCAATCCATGGCAGAGATCGGGGATGCGGAATCGACTGCTTCGCGGGAAGCCGAAAGAGTGTCGGCTGAAAAGCAAGAAGCACTCGAATTCCAGCTGGAAGACTACAAGGAATACATTCCCGCCAAAGTCAAAGCGAATCCGCCACCCTCGCCAACGGTGGCGGGCCGAACCAAACCCGCCATGGACGCACCATCGGCGGCAACCGAACTCAGCATTGAGGATTTTCCCGAAACAAAGCCCGGGCCTGGTGTCACTCCCCCGAAACTACGCTCAACGTCGACCGCGCCGGTCACGGCGACCGTGTCCGGACTCGATGCGGCCCGTTCCGAAGCCCAGCAATCGAGGGATAGCGCGCGCAACGTTTTTGTCGCCAAGCAATCACCCGTCGATGCCGTCGGGACACAAAAAAAATGGCTGTTACCGGTAATCGCGATTGTATTGCTGGCGGTTGGCGGCGGCGGCTGGTTTGTTTGGAACGAAGTCAAACGCCTTTCTCGCCCCGGCACAATCAACCTTATCGCGCGGCCGGCACCAACCCTTGCGCCGGCGTTGCCGGGTACCGGTCAGCCCGGCGCACGGCCACAGGATGCCGACGCCCAGAAGCCGCCGCCGCCGGCGGAACTGCCGTTGCCGCCATTGCTGCCGCCACCGGCCGACATCGCGTCGCTGCCAAAGCTCGCGCGCATTACACCGGTCGATGGCGGCCCGCGCCTCACCGAACGCGAATTGTTGGCCAAGTCCTTGAAGGACGCCGCCGTGGCAAAAGAGGCACCGATCAAGTTGCAGCTTGCGCAGGCAATTGAAATTCCCGTGGTCAATTCGGAACTGATTGAAGCCTATGCCGCGTTGAAGCGCGCGGATTACCCCAAAGCGCGCGCGCTCTATGCCAGGCTCGCGGTGGCGGAGCCGTTGAATCCCGATGTACATCTGGGCATGGCCACGGTTTTGGCGCGCGGCGGCGACCCGGCTGCGGCGGCACGCAGTTATCGCCAAGTGCTGGTGATCGATCCGCGCAACGGCGCCGCGCTTGCAGGCTTGCTGGCGGTGAACGACGCGCGCTCGCCCGCGCTGGAGACCGAGTTGCGCACGCTGATCGCGCGCCATCCGGAAACATCCTCGCTGCATTTTACGCTGGGCAATCTGTATGCCTCGGAGCGGCGCTGGGTGGAGGCACAGCAGTCCTTTTTTGAGGCCTATCGTCTTGAGTCCGACAACGCCGACTACCTCTACAATCTTGCCGTGAGTCTTGACCATTTGAAACAAACCAAACTCGCGCATGACTACTACCAGAAGGCGCTCGCTGCCAGCGCGCGATCTGGCGGACAATTCGATGCGATCAAAGTCGCCAGACGCATCAAGGAACTCGCGCCCGAACCGCGAATCAACTGAGGTGCGCCAATGTTTACCACAGTGAATCGGCCGTGTGTTTCAATTGAGGCGTCGCGGCCAGGCGTGCATTGATACAATCGACGTGTCCTGCGGGCGCGAAGGCCCGCCAATGTCCGTGACAAGAATCTGCAACCAATGGATCATATGAACGCTCCCGCCACTCAACTGCCGCTAGGCCAGACATTGCTCGCGCGCGGGGTGATTTCGCCCGATCAGTTGAATATTGCGCTGCTCGAACAGCGCAAGTCCAAGATGGCGCTCGGCAAAATTCTGGTTCGATTGGGGTTTGTCACCGAAGCAACCATTCGCGACACACTTTCCGAGAGCCTCGGCCAGGTCGCCATCGATTTGTCGAACACCATTATCGACCACAACGCGCTCGCGCTGGTGCCAAAAGACATTGCACGCCGCTATCAGGTGCTGCCGGTTGACTATGACAAACAGGCGCGAAAACTTCTGCTTGCCGTGGCTGATCCGTCGAACGTGGTGGCGCTCGATCAAATCCGCGCGCTCATCAAGGACGATTTTCGCATCGAAAAAGTGCTGGCGCGCGAATCCGACATATCCATCGGCATCGAGCAGCACTATGGGTTTGAGCTTTCCATCGACGGCATCCTGAATGAGATCGAGACCGGCGAAATCGATTACCAGTCATTGGCGACCGAATTCGACGAATACAGCCAACCGGTGGTTCGTCTGGTCGATGCGCTGCTGAACGATGCCGTCAAGCGCAGCGCGTCCGATATTCACTTCGAGCCCGAACAGGGATTCTTGCGCATTCGCTATCGCATTGACGGTGTGCTTCGGCAAATTCGTTCGCTGCACAAAAATTACTGGTCGGCGATGGTGGTGCGATTGAAAGTCATCAGCGGCATGAACATCGCGGAAACACGCGCGCCGCAGGATGGGCGAATTTCGCTCAGCCTGTCCGGCCGTTCGGTTGACTTCCGCGTATCCGCACAACCCACCACGCACGGCGAAAACATTGTGCTGCGTATTCTTGACCGGCAAAAAGGCATCGTGCCGCTCGAAGATTTGGGATTACGGGACGATGAACTGAAAATGCTGCGGCTGATGATGGCGCGTCCCGAGGGCATCATTCTCGTGACCGGCCCCACCGGCTCGGGCAAAACCACGACGCTTTATTCGATCCTGAATCACGTCAACACCGAAGCCGTCAACATCATGACGCTGGAAGATCCGGTCGAATATCCGATGGCGATGATCCGCCAAACTTCGGTCAATGAAGTCGCCAAACTCGATTTCGCGAGTGGTATACGCTCCATGATGCGGCAGGATCCGGATGTCATTCTGGTCGGCGAGATCCGCGATCAGGAGACGGCAGAAATGGCGTTCCGCGCGGCAATGACCGGCCATCAGGTGTATTCCACGCTGCATACCAATTCCGCCATCGGTGCCATCCCGCGTTTGCAGGATTTGGGCGTGTTGCCGGACATCATGGCGGGAAACATTATTGGTGTGGTCGCGCAGCGCCTGATGCGCCGCGTTTGCATGCATTGCCGTGAAGCCTACCGTCCCGATGATGAACAAACACTGAAAATTCTCGGTGTCGATCCCGGTTGGCGCGGTGAAATTTTTCGCGCGGCGGGCTGCGATCAATGCGACAACACCGGTTACCGCGGGCGTCTGGCGATCATGGAGTTGTTCAAGATGGACGGCGACATCGATGAGTTGATCGCGCGCCGTGCCACCGGACGCGAAATCCGCGAAGCCGCGCGCAGAACCGGCTTTCGCACCCTTGCCGAGGATGCCGTGTCACGCGTGCTGGCGGGCCAGACGAGCCTTGACGAGATTTCAAGAATCGTCGATTTGACCGACCGCGTAACCTGACCCCTCGCGCGCAAGCCCACATAAACCGCCATGGCCTCCTACTCCTACCGCGCAATCGACGAGACCGGCAGAATGCTGCCGGGCAACGCCGACGCAATCAATCCAGTCGATCTGGAGATGCGCCTCAAGCGTTTAGGGCTCGATCTCGTCACCTTTCAATCGATCAAGAAATCCACCCTGATGCGCGCGCGGCGCGTGACGCGCAAGGAACTCATCACCTTCTGCTTTCACATGGATCAGTTGATGCGCGCCGGCGTGCCGATCATCGATGCGTTGACCGATCTTCGCGACACGATCGAAAACGAAGGCTTCAAGGCGATTGTCGCCAGCGTATTGGAGGATGTCGAGGGCGGTCTCAAACTGTCGGATGCGATGGCCGAGCATCCGCAGGCATTCGATCAGGTGTTTGTCGCCTTGATCCGCACCGGCGAGCAAACCGGCCAGTTGCCGGAGGTGCTTTCCAAACTCACCGAAAATTTGAAGTGGCAGGACGAATTGTCATCGCAGGTAAAGAAGGCGATGATGTACCCGATCTTCGCGGGCACGGTAATTTTTGGCGTCGTCTTCATGCTGATGGTGTTTCTGGTCCCGCAACTTGGCGTGACGATGAAGGCGCTCACGCCAAATCCGCCCGCGTCCACCATGGCGCTCATTGCGGTTTCGCTGGTGATGAAAAAATACTGGTACTTGTTTATCGGCGTTCCCATCGTCACCATCGTTGCGCTGATTGTGATTGCCAAGACCAACGACGACGCGAAATACCGAATTGACGCGCTGTTGCTCAAGCTGCCGATCATGGGTCCGCTGATGACCAAAATTATCCTCGCGCGCTTTTCGACCTATTTCGCGCTGATGTATCAATCGGGGCTGGGGGTACTGGATTGCATCCAGATTTCCGAAAAAATCGTCGGCAACCGTGTCATCGAAGAAGGGCTGCAACGTGTCGGCCGCGAAATCAATGACGGCACCGGCATCAGTCAGGCGTTCCAGAATGCGCGCCTGTTCCCGCCGCTGGTGTTGCGCATGATCAGGGTCGGCGAATCGACGGGCGGCTTGGATACCTCATTGTTAAACGTGAGCTATTTTTACAATCGCGACGTCAAGGAACAAATGAGCAAGTTGCAGGAAATGATTCAACCGATTCTTACCGTGGTGCTGGGCGGCGTTCTGATCGGCATTCTGGTGACAGTGTTTAATCCGATGTACGACGTCATCGCGAAAATCAAATTTTGACCGCCGGCGGATATTGATCGTGGCCAAACATTTTCTCTACCTCACCAACGACCGAATGATCGCGCTCGTCTGGAAAGGCGGGGCCATCGTCGAACGCGAAGTCTTCGACGCGGCCGACGGAGAATCCGCGGAATTTGCCGATTACCTCGAGCGCCATCGCGATATGCCCGCTTACGTCGTGACCGATTTGATTGAAGAGGATTTTCGCATCGACACCGTTCCGCACTTGCGCGGCGGGGATCAGGAGGCCATTCTAGGCCGCAAACTTGCGCAATTGTACCGCGCCACCACCTTTCGCCACGCCATTGTTCAGGAGCGGGAGCCGACCGGGCGGCGCGATGATCGGGTGCTCTATCACGCCATCACCAATCCCGATCTGCTGAAAGCGTGGCTGGCGGCAATCGAGAAAGCGGAAGTGCCGCTTGAAGGTGTCTATTCATCGGCCGTGTTGTCGGCGCGGCTGCCGAAAGTGCTGAATGTTTTTTTCACTCACACCTTGCTGGTGACCATCGTTCCGGATTTTGGGTTGCGCCAAACGTACTTTCAGAATAAACAAATCAAGTTCAGCCGGCTGACACCGATCGCCTATGACGGCGGCCAATCGGTCGGTGCCCTGATTGCGGAAGAGACCAGCCGTACCTGGCAATATCTGGACAGCCTGCGTTATTTTGCCAGCGGCGAATCGCTGGAAGCCTGCATCATGGTGCATGGCCCTGACCGCGACGTTATCACCGAGGCGATACGCACCTACCCGTTGCTCAAGTACCGTTTCCTTGACATCGAAGAAGTCGCGACGAAAATAAAACTCAAGCCCGCGCCGACGTCATCGCATGCCGAAGAAGTATTGGTTCACCTGTTTGCGCAAGGCAGTCTGGAAAATCATTTTGCCGAAAAAGAACAAACGCGTTTTGCCCGGTATCGGCGGATAAAATTTGGATTGTATGGATTGACGGCGGGGTTATTGGCTATCGGTGCCGCCGGTGCTGGGTTCAACCTGTACCAGACCGCCACCACTTCTGCCGTGAACGACCAGCGCAGCCAGCTTGTGCGATCCATTCAGGCGGAATATCAAGCCATTTCCAAAGCCATGGCCGGGCAAACCAACGCCTCCGACACCGTGCGTGACGCGAGTTTATTTTTCAAGACGCAGATTCGCCAGCAGTCGCCATCGCCATCCGCGTTGTTGAAAGATTTGTCGGTTGTTTGGTCGGAGTTTCCGGAAATGCGCTTGATGCAGGCGGTTTGGGCGCCGAATCAGGAGGCGGGATTCATTCCGACCTATCAATCGGTTGCGGATACCACGGTGCAAAGTATCAAGTCGGAGGTAAAGCTCATCCCCGGTACCCCGCCTCAAGCCGGAGTTGCGGGGGCAGCCGGAATCGATGCCGACCCGCCACTGCCGGGTGCCAAATTTGAGGTGTTAATCGTTGACGCGGCGGCGACCGGTTTTCGGGGTGACTATCGTGACGCGATTTCAAAGATAGAACGATTGACCGAGCGGCTCAACCAAGCGCCCAATATGAAAGCCGAGGTTGTCAAATTGCCGCTCGATGTGAAATCCACCGCGATTCTGCGAGCCACTTCGACGGCTGCGGCGACGTCGGAGGCGAGCGAGGTCCGATTCACGCTGAAAATCACCCGTAACCGGGAGGCGGCATGACCGAAACCGCACGAGGTACCGGAGGAGGCGCATTCAAGGCGCTGCGTTTTTCCGGCTTGGTTGCGTTGGCCGGCCTTGGCGTGGCTATTTTCCTGATTGCCGGCAGCTATTTATTCTGGCAGTCGGAAACAAAATCAGATCTCGTATCGCAGCGCAATTTGCAGGAACTCCGCAATCGACTTGAAACCGTCAAGCGCGAGCGTGCCGATTTGCAGGGATCGGAAGAAACCTACAAGAGTTTGATCGCGCGAGGTGCATTTGCGCCCGAGCGCAGACTGGATTTTATCGAGGCCATGGCGGAATTGAAAAAGCGCCACCATCTGCTGGGGTTGGAATACGAGGTCGCTCCTCAGCGACCGCTAAAGCTCGCCACTGGTGCCAACTATTCAGCGGTCGGCATCATGGCGAGCCGGGTGCATTTCAAGATTCAGGCCTATCACGACGGCGAGTTGATCGCCTTTCTCGATGAGTTTCCGCGCATCCATCGGGGCTTTTTCCCGATTGACAAATGTTCCATCAAACGCACGGCTGGCGCAGAACAACGCACGGCGGCGGCGGCAACTGACGCCGCACCGGTTGCAATGCGCATCGCCACTCTGGTTGCCGTCGTGGCTGCCATTGAAGCCGATTGCACACTGGAGTGGATCACCATGGTCGACAAGAGCAGGCCCGTGAATTTGCAGGCGTCGGCGGAAACGCGGAAGCCGCTATGAAAAAATCAGCCGTCAGAATGGTGATTGTATGTTTCGCATTGGCCGTGAGCGGCAATGCAAAAGCGGCTGACGCGCCAGCCACGTCACCATCCGCCATCAATGAAATGGAACAACTTGCCAAGCCGCTTGCGGGAACCCTGTTTTTCGACCCGATTCAGCGTGCCCGCATGGATCGTGCGCGGAAGAATCCGGTGGCCGTGAGTGAAAGTGATGGTGACGGCGTTACGGCCGAGCCTACATCATCGGTGGTGAATGGATTTGTCAAACGCAGTGATGGTCAATCGGTGGTTTGGGTGGATGGCGAGGCTCGATACAATTTGAAAAGCGCGAATTTGGCACTGCTGAAGTCGAGCGATGTCGGCGGCGCAAGTAATTCGGTGGTGTTAAATTTGCCACATGGATCGGCGAATGCACCGATTTCCGCAACGGCGCGCGCAAAAACAATTTCACCACGTAAAGTCGTGCGTAAGCGCGCAACGAAAAAACGATGAAACCCCGGCAGGCCGCGACCTTGGCGCGGCAACGCGGCCTAGTGTTGTTGCTGATTGTGCTTTCATTACTCGCGATCGGCGGCGCGATGCTGTTGACGGGTTTGGCAGGTGGCAAGACTGCCGAACGAAGGATTGCTGAACGGGCATCTGCCGATCAGCGGTTGCTGATTGCCCGTGATGCATTGCTCGGCTATGCAGTCGGTAATATTTCGGATAGCGGTCGACCAGGTCAATTGCCGGCCCCGGACACATTGCAGGACAACAATTACGATGGCACCGCAAATAATTCCAGCTGTCTCGACGGCACGGCGACCAATGGTTTGCCCGCGTTGACTGTCGCAGGCAGTGCGAATTTTCGTTGTCTTGGAAAATTGCCTTGGAAGACACTAGGCATATCACCGGACGGGGTGGACGAATTTGATGTGACTGGAATTGTTCCTTGGTACGCGGTAAGCGCGAATATTTCCGCGAACAATATTTGCCTGACCAATATCAACCCGATTACGATTGCCGCTTCGCCAATATCATTTGTTTGCGGCAGCGCCACCGCGCCACCGTTTCCCTGGTTAAAGGTTTGCGATCAGACCGGAAAATTGCTAAGTGATCGAGTGGCGTTCGTACTTATTGTTCCCGGCACGCCAATTCGCACTTTTGGGCGCACGCAAACGCGAGCCAGCTCGCCTCGCCCACAGCC
>JANLQC010000322.1:0-2353 GCA_031367575.1 Betaproteobacteria bacterium
GTGGTGAATTGGCCGGCGTTTTCGCCGATCCAGGACAGCAGCGAGCGCAAGTCTTTCAGATCCAGCAACAACAGACCGTTGTCGTCGGCGATCTTGAATGCGAGATTAAGTACGCCGGATTGGGTGTCGTTCAGATTGAAAATTCGCGCGAGCAGCACCGGCCCCATTTCGGAGACGGTTGCACGCACCGGGTGGCCCTGCTCGCCGAACACGTCCCACAACGTCACCGGACAGGCGGCGGGCGTGTGTTCAAGATTGAGCAATTTGACGCGTTCATCAACCTTGGTATTCGGTTTGCCGATTTGCGAAATGCCGGTGAGATCGCCCTTCACGTCAGCCATGAATACCGGCACACCGATGGCCGAAAAATGTTCCGCCATGACCTGCAACGTGACGGTTTTACCGGTACCGGTCGCACCCGCGATCAGGCCGTGCCGGTTGGCCATGTTTGGCAACAGGCACAACGGCGTCAGCGATTTGTCGCTGGACTTGGCGATCAACAATGGCTCAGTCATGGCAAGAAGGTCATTGGGCTTCGTCGGGAGAGTGAGTGAATGTTAACATTACATTTTGAAAATTGTTGGGACACGGTTGCGTTCCGGCAATCACGACATCGCAGGTCACAACGGGGAAGAAAACGGCAATGGCTGGACATTCAAAATGGGCAAACATTCAGCACCGCAAAGGCCGCCAGGATGCCAAGCGCGGCAAGATTTTCACCCGCCTCATCAAGGAAATCACTGTTGCGTCGCGGCTCGGCGGCAGCGACGTGAGCTGCAATCCCAGACTGCGGCTCGCCACCGACAAAGCCTACGAAAACAACATGCCCAAAGACACCGTGGAGCGCGCCATCAAGCGCGGCAGCGGCGAACTGGAGGGTGTCAATTACGAAGAAATTCGCTATGAGGGTTACGGGATTGCCGGAGCGGCGGTGATGGTGGATTGCATGACCGACAACCGCGTGCGCACCGTCGCGGAGGTGCGTCACGCGTTTTCAAAATTCGGCGGCAACATGGGTACCGATGGCTCAGTTGCATTTTTGTTCAAGCATTGCGGCTCCTTGCTGTTCGCACCCGGCACCCATGAAGAAAAATTGATGGAAGCGGCACTCGAAGCGGGGGCCGAAGATGTCGTCACCAACGAGGACGGCTCGATCGAAGTCATCACCGGGCCGTATGAATTTACCAGCGTGAAAGCGGCGCTGGAAAAATCCGGATTCAAGGCGGAGTTTGGCGAAGTGACGATGAAATCCACCAACGAAACCGCGCTCGCGGGCGACGATGCCGTGAAAATGCATAAATTGCTCGATGCCATTGAGTCGCTCGACGATGTGCAGGATGTCTATACCTCGGCGGTGATGGATGAGGTGTAGGGTGCCGGTGACCGGGCGCAATTGATGGACGCGAAGCAGCGTGCATTACGGCTGAAAATCCCGGAAACGATCGAGACCGGGCGCATGATACTGTGCGCCGCGAAATCGGGCGATGGGCCGGCGTCTTTTGAGGCGGTGGCTGAATCGGCGGACGAACTCAAGCCGTGGATGCCATGGGCGCATCCCGAGCCGACGCTCGAAGGCTCAATTACCTTTCATGCCAATGCCGAGGCCAAGTGGGTTAGCCGCGACATGCTCGATTTTCAATGGCGGGACAAAGTCACCGGAAGATTGATCGGCAAAGGTGGATTTCACACCATTGGTTGGGACGTGCCGAAGCTGGAGATCGGCTATTGGGTGCGAACATCGATGGCGGGAAACGGCTATTGCCGCGAAGCGGTTAACGCGCTGGTGGCTTTTGCCCATCGAGAGTTGGGCGCAAAGCGCCTTGAAATCTGCAGCGATCCGCGCAACCAAAAAAGCCGTAACGTGGCCGAGGGCTGCGGTTTCACGCTCCAAGGAATTTTGCGCAAAAACATGCGCGACCCCTACGGCGGCTTGCGCGATTCGTGCATGTACGCATTGATCCTCGAATGAAGATTCTGGGCCTCGATCCGGGATTGCGCATCACCGGCTACGGAGTGATTGAAAAAACCGGCGCGACACTCACCTATATTTCCGGCGGCTGCATCAAATCGCCTGATGGCGAATTGCCGGATCGATTGAAAAATATTCTGAACTCGGTGCAGGAAGTGATCGCGCGTTTCAACCCCGACGAAGTGGCGGTGGAAAAAGTGTTCGTCAACATCAATCCGCAATCGACCTTGCTGCTCGGGCAGGCGCGCGGCGCCGCCATTTGCGCGGCGGTTTCACGCGATCTGCCGGTATCGGAATACACTGCGCTTCAGGTCAAACAGGCGGTGGTCGGCAATGGCCACGCGAAGAAAGAACAGGTGCAGGAAATGGTCAAGCGTTTGCTGA
>JANLQC010000369.1:0-4586 GCA_031367575.1 Betaproteobacteria bacterium
AATAGTGTGCCGCCGACCGTGCGCTGCGTGGTCAGCGTGCCCTGATAGATGAGGGCCGCGGGCGTGTCGCCGGTGCGGCCGTGCGAGATGAGCGCGTGAATCACCGACGCCCCTTGGCGCCCGCTGACGGTGCAGACGATCGTGCCATCGAGCTTCGATTTTGCCGCGACGCAAAATTTTCTCAACGAGTTGCTGCAGGAAAAATCGATACGCAAAGGCAAGGCGTTTGTCGCCATCGTCGGCATGCGCGTGGATGCGCGCACCCGTGCGGCGGAAAAGCTCGATGAATTTTTGGCGCCGATCGATCTGCCGGTTTTGACCCATCTGCGCGATACGCAAAATTACGTCACGGCCGCGTTTGAGGGCAAATCGATTTTCGACATGGCACCTTCAACGGTGGCACAGGATATTGTGCAGTGGCAGCCTATTTTGAAGTGGCTGGGGAAGTAACAAGTTTTTCCGCGAGCCAATCCGTCACCAGCGGCCACAGTGTGTCCGCGCTTTGTGGTTTGAAAAATCCAAAATGGCCGATGCGTTTCAGGCCAACATTGGCCGGTTCGATCACGCGGTAATCGGGCGCGCGCGCGGTGTATGCGTCATGCAGCAAACGCGAACCGGCTTCGAGCAGCAATTCGTCGTCTGAAAACGTCAATGCCAATACCGGATACGTTGCACTCGCATACGCGTCACGCGCGCCCGGCTCGCCGCTGAGGAGGTAATCGGGCGTCAGGCACCAGCGCCGCCATTGCTTTATCGCACCGGTCGGAATGTTGCCAATCACGCCAAGCCGCTCGCCGGGAAAATAGCCAAACAACGGGCACAGCAGCGGCACCATGACATGCCACATCAGCGGCGCGCGGCGACGGATTTTCGGCGTGTTGTGTCGCAACGAACCGCTGCCGACGGCGATGTTGACTAATCCGGCGATACGTTCGCGCGAGGCCAGCAACGGCGCGGCCTGACCACCCAAACTGTGGCCAACCACAAACAGCGGCACCTCGGGTTCGCGATCAGCGGCCAACTTTACCACCGCATCAAAATCGCGCGTGACCCAATCGGTGATGTCGGTTTTCGCACCGCGCATGTTGCCATTGAGGGACTCACCGGTGTCGCGGTAATCGAAGGTCCACACGGTGTAGCCACCGGCGGCTAAATGGGTGGCGAACGGCGCGTAGAAAGACTGCGGCGTGGCCATCGCCGGGGCGATGACAATGCGGCCTTTCGGCGCGGCGGGTGGATCGAAACGATAACCGGCGAGGGTGCGGCCATCGTGGGCGGTTAAGTCGACCGCAGTGCGATTCACGCGATTTTTTTCGCCTTGCTGACCGTCTTGGTGACGGGTTTGCGGGCGGCCTTGCTGGCGGGTTTGGCGGTGGCAACCTTTGATGTTTTTTTGGCGACTCCCTTTGCAGTCGCCGCGAGTACCTGTTGATACTGCGCGATATACACCTTGGCCGGTATGCGCCGGATCGATTCGCCAATCACATCGAGCGCCAGATCCTCGACTTTCTTGAAGCGCACACACACCTTGCCCATATCGAGTTTCTTGCCGGTCTTGGCCCACGCGTCGCGGAACCAGCGCGCGTGGGTGGTCTCAACCGCATCCGGCCCTTCCGCACAGCCGTAGTAAACGCCCATCAGGTAAAGCGAGAGATAATTTTTTTGTGAGGCGAGTCCGGCAAACGGCAACGGTTGTTTTGGGTCGCAGTGGTAACCGGCGGGGAACACTTTGTGTGGCACGAAATAACCAATCATCCCGTACGACATGCCCTCCGCGTAGTCGCGGTCAAGATTGGCGAGAATGACCTTCCGCACGGTTTCGACCGTGTGCCGGCGATCCTCCGGCAACGATTGGAGATAGTCCTTGACGGTGGTTGCCTTGGATTGCATGTGACACCTCGTTGACGTTTGAATTAATAGGCTTGACGCGCAATGACACGGCTGGACGTCAGGTTATTTAGCGTGTAGATCATGGTGCCGCTGGTTGCACTGGTAAAGGCGAAACTGACATCACCGACCTTGACCGCCGGATTGGTGCCGTTCCAGGTCGCCGTTAACGGCGCGCCGCCCGTCACTTGGTACAAATCGCCCCGGCAACCGGCCCCGATCACCGGGCAGTTGGGCACCACGTACCAGACCGGCTTGCCGGTGCTGTCGTAGGCGTACCAGGCGGCGAAAACAATGCCGAATTGCTGCGTGAGCGAAACGCCCCAGCCCGATTCGTTTTCGTTCCACCATAAATCGGTGTAGTCAATTGGCGGCGGCGTGGTGCCGGTGGAAAACGATTGTAGTGTGATCGCCTTGGCGGCACCCACGCCGTTGATGGTGAAGTTAAACGTGCCTGCGCTGGTGTTGGCGAAAGTCAGGGTTCCCGCCCCCACTTTGACGACGTCTTTGGCCGCGCCATTCCATGCCACCAAAGGCGAAGTGCCGCCGGTGACGCGATAAATATCGCCGGTGCAGGTGTTGACCACAACCGGGCAATTGGGGATCGCAAACCAGGTCGGCTGGCCGGTGGCATCGTAGGTGTAGAGGGCGGCGAAAATAATATTGCCGTGCTGGGTGATGCTCATGCCCCAGCCGGACTGGTTCGCGTTCCACCACAGGCCTTGGTAGCTATTGGGTACCGCAATGGCGGCGCTGATGAGAACAACATTGGATTTCTGGACGGTGTTGTTGGCAAGCGCCCCGACAATCGGCAATTCACTGAAGGCACCGCCCGCATTCACCCGTGACAGACGACCGATCGCATCAACCACGGCCATGCTGCCGGCAGTCACTTCGCCGAACACCGTGAAACCGCCGTTTTGACCATCCAACGACGCCGCGTTGTCGGCCAGATTGATAAACCATTGCGAGGTCGCGCTATTCGGGTCGCCACCAAGTTTCGCCATCGCAATGGTGCCGCGTTTGTTGGAACGGGTCGCGCTGAATTCGTTGATGATCGGCGCGTTGGTGGCAACCGAAATGGGTGCGCTTGCCGGATCATTCCACACAAAGCCGCCGCCCTGAATAATGAAATTATCAACGGTGCGATGAACAAATGAATTGCTGTACGCGCCACTATTCACGTACGCCAGAAAATTCGCCACCGTGCGCGGCGCGGCGCTGTCGTAGAGCGCGATGTCGATGGCACCCAGATTGGTTTGCAGGCGTACCGTGGTCGCCCCGGCGGCGATGGGGACAAGCGTCGCCATCGCAACGACGGCCAACGCGACAACCAGGCGCCGAACGAAATGAATTGAAAACATTTTTTCTCCGATGATTGGGACGATTGGCGCGTTTGGAATGGAAAATTCGTGGAACGCCGAAGCCGATTATTTTATGGGCAAAGGCTCATTTTTCCGGCACCTGTACAAAATCAAATCCCGCAACGGCTTGCGCGGACAAGGTTCCCAGCGTGCCATAAAGCGCCAGAATGTTGGCTTTGTCGTTGGGATACACGCGGTTGGACAGGAAAACATAAAACGTTTTCGACTGCGGATCGATCCACAAAATGCAGCCGGTGAAACCGGTGTGGCCAAAACTGCCGATGGAAAACACACTGCCGCGTGGCCGCGAAAAGGGGGAATCAATATCCCAGCCGGCACTGCGGCGCGCACCAATCCCGGCAGGCGATTGCACGGAACTCATCAGACGCACGCTCTCGCGGCTTAATATGCGCACACCGTCCAGCGTGCCTTCGTTCAACATCATGCGCGCGAAGCGGGCGAGGTCAGTCGCAGTGGTGAACACACCGGCCGAGCCACCGACGCCGCCCATCAAGCGCGCACTCGGGTCATGCACCTGCCCGCGCAACACGCCACCCGCCGCGAGATTGGTGTGCAGCGCCTGAGTGGTGGCGTCGAGCATTTTTTGCGTCGGCGCGATGCGTGACAGGGCGACTCTTTTCAGCGGCAGGTAGCCGGTGTCGCGCATGCCAAGCGGCACATACAAGTGCGTTTCCGCAAACTGGTCGAGCGGCATTCCGGCGACGCGTTGCACCAACAATCCCAGCAGAATGAAATTGATATCCGAATAGCGGAAAAACTGGCCGGGCGGATGCGTCACCGTTTGCGCGCAGGCGAGCGTGAGCGCCGCCTCCTGACCGCGCCACGCCGGCTTCGGCGCGAGGCCTGCCGCCAGTCCCGACGTATGGGTCAAGAGGTGGCGCAGCGTGATCGCGTCCTTGCCGCCACCGCTGCATTCAGGAAAATATTTAACCAGCAGCGAATCAATGCCGAGCGTGCCCGCCTCGATCAGCAACATCACCGATGGCGCGGTGGCGATAACTTTGGTCAGTGACGCGGCATCGAAAACGGTGTCGAGCTGGATCGCGTCTGCATCCGCATCAAAGGTGTGCCGACCATGGGCTTTTTGATGCGACGCGCTGTTTTGCGACGACACGCGCTCCAGCCAGTACACCGCGCCGGGCATTTGGCCGCGTGCGACCGCAGAATCAATGGCGGCATCAATCGGTGCGAAGCGATCGGCGTTCAACAAGGGGGTGGTGGTGGGGATGTGAGAACACGCGATGAGCAAATTCATTGCGATCAAACCGGCGGAAGCGATGAAAGCGGTGGCGCGCATGTCAATCTTGTCGTAGG
>JANLQC010000448.1:0-2069 GCA_031367575.1 Betaproteobacteria bacterium
AATGCTGAGCGCCTCGGCGGCTTCAGGGGCGCGCGTCGAATCTTTCCAGAGAATCGCCGCGCAGCCTTCGGGCGAAATCACCGAATAGGTCGAATACTGCAGCATGTATGTCACGTCACCGACGGCAATCGCCAGCGCGCCGCCGGATCCGCCTTCGCCAATGACATTGCAGACCACCGGCACCCGTAACCCGGCCATCACATAGAGACTGTGGCCGATGGCTTCGGATTGCCCGCGCTCCTCGGCACCGACGCCCGGATACGCGCCGGGTGTATCGATGAACGTGATGATCGGAATGCCGAATTTTTCGGCCAGTTTCATCATGCGCAGCGCCTTGCGGTAACCCTCGGGCCGGGGCATGCCGAAATTGCGGAATTGGCGCTCCTTGGTGTCGCGGCCCTTTTGATGGCCGATCACCATTACACTTTGGCCGTTGAATCGCGCCAGCCCACCCACGATGGCCGCATCATCGGCATAGGAGCGGTCGCCATGCAGTTCTTCAAAATCGGTCATGATCATGCCGATGTAGTCAAGCGTATAAGGCCGCTGCGGATGGCGCGCCACCTGCGAAATCTGCCAAGCAGAGAGCTTCGCGTAGATGTCCTTGGTGAGCGTCTGGCTTTTCTTGGCGAGCTTGTCGATTTCGGCCGAAATATCGACGGCGGAATCGTCCTGCACATAGCGCAGCTCATCGATTTTCGATTCCAGTTCCGCGATCGGCTGCTCGAAATCGAGGAAATTAAATTTGGGTGTGCTCATGCCAATGTCTGGATTGATCGCAGGAAAACATTCAGTCGGCAATGATACCAAGTCTCGTGGTTATAATTCGCCCATGGCAAACCGGCTGACGAAAATCACCACGCGCACGGGAGACGACGGCACCACCGGTCTTGGCGATGGCACGCGCATCCACAAGAGCGCACTGCGCGTACAGGTAATGGGCGATATTGATGAACTCAACAGTGCGCTCGGCGTATTGCTTGCCGAGCTTGCCGAACCGTTAACCTCAGGGGCGAGCAGTCGATTGACGCGAATTCAAAATCAACTGTTCGATCTGGGTGGCGAAGTGTGCATTCCCGGCCACCGCGCAATTACCGAATCGCAGGTCGCCTTTCTCGATCAGGCGATTGGCGAATTGAACGGCGTATTGCCGGCGTTGAAGGAATTCATCCTGCCGGGAGGCGCGCGCGCGGCGGCTGCCTGCCACGTGGCGCGCACCATTGCGCGGCGTGCGGAACGATCAATGGTGGCGTTAAAGGCCGGTGAAGACGTATCCGCCGAAGCGTTGCAATACCTTAATCGCCTGTCAGATCTGCTGTTTATCATGGCGCGCACCCTTAACCGCGATGCCGGGATTGCAGACGTAATGTGGACGCGTGAAGGGATGGGCGAATTTGCACCCACCCTCGGCCAGAGCGCGCGCTCCTGATCATGGCCGATCTGATCGCCAACGAAAGGCTTGCTGACTTGCTCTCGCGCTGCGGCGTGGGCGACCGGAAAGCGTTTGCCGCGCTATACGACGCAACAAAATCGAAACTGTTTGCCGTTTCGCTTCGTATAGTGCGTGAACGGCATATCGCCGAAGAAGTGTTACAGGAAAGTTTTGTGAGTATCTGGAACAACGCGGGAAAATATGCGCTCGACAAATCCGCGCCGATGACGTGGATGACGGCCATCGTGCGCAATCGCAGCCTCGATATCGTGCGCCGTCCCTTGGTCGAATTCGCCGATCAGGACGATTATTTTGCGCTGAATATGGAAGACCCGGCACCCGGTCCACCGGATCAATTTGCCAGACGGCGCGAACAGGCATCCATTGAACGCTGCATGAAGGGCCTTGACGGTGACCAATTGCAGACTATTTCACTGGCGTTTTTCCACGGGCTGTCGCACTCCGAGGTGGCGGACCATCTTGGCCGTCCGCTTGGCACGGTAAAAACGCATATTCGCCGTGGCCTGCAAAAATTGAAGGGGTGCCTCGAATCATGAAACTGGGCAATCCCGGTTTGCGCGATCGCCTCGCGGCCGAATACGTATTGGGCACCATGCAAGGCGGTGCGCGGCGGCGT
>JANLQC010000450.1:0-2556 GCA_031367575.1 Betaproteobacteria bacterium
TCGCCGCCGCGATGGATATGCTCCCAACCAGACGTCGCCACTGCGTCTGGTTCACATCATTGACCTGATCAGGCTAAGTTCTTATGACGATCAGTAATTGCGCTAAAGGGGAATGACATAGCCGACCTGATATCCAATCCGGTACGTATTGGCTTGCTCGGAATGTATGCGAGCCGAAATCTGGGAGACGTTGCCATTCAGCTTGCGGTGATGGGTGCGCTGAAGAGTCGCCACTCGAATTTGGAATTTGTCGGCTTGTCTCAGGATCCCGAAGATACGGTTCGTACCTTTGGCATTCCGGCATTTGCGTTTACCGGTGTCGGATCGGTAATCTACCCGGCAACACCGTTTTCCCCATCGACGGGGATGCCGTTTTCACCGGGCGGATCAATATCCGTTAACCTGCCAACGTTGACCTTGTTGGGTAAAATTCGCCGAAAAATTTCTGATTGGCGGGGGACTCACTTACTTAGGCGAATCAGTGGCCTTTGGAAAATTCGCCGCCAAATGCAATCGCTGGATATGTTGCTTGTATCGGGAAGCGGTCAGTTCGATGATTTTTGGGGAGGACCATGGGGGCAACCGTTTCGCATGTTCGCTTGGAGCGTTGTTGCGCGCAGCCAGGGGAAGCCGGTAGCCGTGTTTGGTGTCGGCGTTGACGAACTCCATACGCGGTTGGGAGCATGGTTTTGCCTGCGACTATTGGAGCGCACGCAACTTTGCGTGGTTAGAGACAATGGGTCGCGCGACGTCCTTCGCGCAATGGGCTTTTCCGGTTCAATCGAGGTGTGCCCGGATCCCGCATTTCATTTGGCCAATGATACTAGGCAAGCATCGTTATGCACCCAATCCCGCTTCGCGATCATAAGCCCGATTGCGAGAAGTGCTTGGCCAGGAATGGAAGATGAAGCCTATGACAATTATCTGAATGCGCTTGCGCGCACCGCAGATTACATTCAGGGACATGCCATTCAAGTTCGCTTCGTTTGCTCGCAGACAAGCATGGATCCGCAAATTGTCAATCGTATCAAACTGCGCATGGAGAGTGCCGCTGAAACACTTGTTGTTGCGGCGACCACCGTCGACGAATATCTCGCTGCGGTGCGCGGCGCGAGCGTACTCGTTGGCTCACGCTTGCACGCGTTGATTCTCGCGATGGTGGCGGGTACGCCATTGATTGCCGTCTCCGGCGTGCGCAAGGTGCACCAACTATTTGCCGATATCGGCTTGCCGAATCATGCGTTCGACATTCGTTCCCTTGATACTCCCGCGTTGTTGGCGCAAGTGGGAGAGGTCATTCGTGATCCGGTGCCCCACCAGCGGCAGGTTTTCGCCACGACGCAGAAATTTCGGCCGCAACTTGATCGCCAATTTGATCGCCTCGCACAGCTGATTCCGGCACCGGAAAAAAATCATTGAATTTGCGATTGGCGACAACAACTGGCGAAGTCGGGAACTTTCCCGTGTTGCCAAGGCGAGCATTCACATTGCTTAAGGGCAAATTCAGATGCTTCTTTGTGGGGTGCAATTCAATGAGTACAATAGCGCCAAGAACTTTATTGTTTGGCTGCCGATTCTTTGACTGAAGCGCACGCGCGATAAAGCTTCAATTGAAGCGGCAAGAATCATTACGGGGAAAAATACATGAAGGTGGTGTTGTTTTGCGGTGGACTGGGTACGCGATTGCGGGAACATTCGGAAACCATTCCCAAGCCTCTTGTCAATATTGGTGCAAGGCCAATATTGTGGCACCTCATGCGTTACTACGCGCATCACGGCCACACCGAGTTCATTCTTTGCCTCGGCTATCGCGGCGACTTGATTCGCGAATACTTTCTGAAATACAGCGAATGCATGTCCAATGATTTTGTGCTTTCCGAGGGTGGCAGGAAAGTGGATTGTCTGGCGCACGATATTGATGATTGGCGCATTACATTCGTTGACACGGGGCAAAGCGCAAACATCGGGCAAAGACTGCTGCGTGCAAGAAAATATCTTGGAAAGGATGAAATGTTTCTTGCGAACTACGCGGATGCACTGACCGACATGCCGCTCAATGAGCACATAGAGCAGTTTCGGCAAGGTAGTGCCATCGCGAGTTTTGTCGCGGTACCGACTCCACAAAGTTTCCATGGCGTAACAGCGGAAGAAAATGGCATGGTCACGGCGTTTGGTGCCATGAGTGATGCGGCGTTCGCGATAAATGCCGGATATTTTTGTTTGCGCAGCGAAATTTTTGACTATATAAGTGAAGGTGATGAACTGGTGGAAAAACCCTTTCAACGATTGATTGCGGCAAGAAAATTAAACGCCTTTCGCTATCGGGGTTTCTGGCAGCAAATGGATACATTGAAGGACAAGATGGCCTACGATCAAATGGACGGAAGTGGAAATTGCCCTTGGATGGTATGGAAACGATGATTTTGGCGACATTGAGTAGCTTTCGGATTCGCACATTCAATTGCTCAAAAATTCTTCCGGCCACACAAGGAATATTGGCACGCTCATGATATCGACCCATTGTCATGCACGAATTGCGAAAGAGTTGACGCGTGG
>JANLQC010000467.1:0-6664 GCA_031367575.1 Betaproteobacteria bacterium
CGCCCGGCGCGGGGCGCAGGTAATTGGCGTGGAAGGCAGCGAGGCGCTGACGACACGAGCGATGGAAAATGCCCACCGCAATGGCCTCAGTGAATGCGCATATTTTTTCCCGGCTGATTTGTATGCCGATCAGGAAGCCGCGATGAAAAAAATCCCCGCCGTCACGAAAATGTAGATCGACCCGCCGCGCGACGGTGCCATCGAGGTTTGCACATTGCTCGGGGCGGACCAGCGGCCCGAATTGAAACGCATCGTATACGTCTCGTGCAGCCCGGGTACGCTTGCGCGTGACGCCGACGTGCTGGTGCATACCAAGGGCTTCACGCTGAAAGCGGCGGGAGTGGTGAACATGTTCCCGCATACCGCGCATGTGGAATCGATTGCGTTGTTTGAGAGGGAATGACAGGGTAAATAGAAGTACCGTTTGTTGACAAATGCAGCGCCAGCGCGGCTCTCCGGGCGTTTTCGCCCCGAACACCGCACCAAATAGCCTGCCCCGGACTTGATCCGGGGGCGGTCTACGTTTTCCTATCCACGGCAAACACCGCCTCGGTCGGCAGGAACGGTTCGACCTCGACACTGAGGTAACGAACATCGATGACCTCCAGTTCCTCAACGCCGCCGGGTGCGCGCAACACCACCGTGTCACCGGGCCGCGCCTTCATCAATGCGCGCGCAATCGGTGAAATCCAGCTGATGTGGTTGCGCTTCATGTCCACCTCGTCGATGCCGACGATGGTGACGGTATTTTCAACACCGTTTTCATTCGCGTAGGTCACGGTCGCGCCGAAAAATGCCTGATCGGCGATCTCGGCATCGCGCAGAATCCCAGGATCCACCACTTCGGCGATATCAAGGCGCTTGGTCAAAAACCGCAGGCGCCGATCGATTTCCCGCAGGCGTTTTTTTCCATACTGGTAGTCGGCGTTTTCGCTGCGATCCCCATTCTTTGCGGCCCACGATACCGCAGCGGTAACAGTCGGGCGATCTTTTTTCAGCAAATACTCAAACTCTTTTTTCAGCCGCTGATGGCCACCGGGGGTGATGTAGTTCTTGCTGCCAGCCGGCAGTGGCGACGCACTCTCTTCGCCGTCATCACCATCGTCGTCCTGCTCACTTTCCCTGGTGAACGCTTTGCTCATGGTTGATTCAACTGCCGCAGAAATTGTTTGTTCCCACCCAGCAGCATCCCGATGGCAATTGCGGTCAGTATCAATTCCATCAAGCGCTCAATGGCTTCCATGGCGCGTTTGAACACCATGCGAATCGCGATCATGAACAGGATCACGCCACCGGCGATGGAAAGCGAAATTTCCGATAAATGCATCACATCCAGCAACTGCCGCCCGCCGAACATGAACGCGAGCAGCATCAGGCAGGCAATCAGGCATTCGCGCAATACCACCCGCATGCGACGGGTGTGATCGACCTGCCTCAACAATGACGCAACCACCGGCAGATTGCCGAGCGGGTCGAGCACCAAAAACAGCAGCACAAATGCGGAAATGAGATCGGCGTTCATGCGCCATTTTAACGCGACACTCTGCGGCATCCCTCGTTTGACGCGCGCGTGGGTGCGGCACTGCGGCAAAAAAATCGCACGCGGATTTGATCCGTATCATACGGCGAATGGTTGGTGCGCTTAATGTAGTAATGTAATGGTTCCGTTCAATACAATCGCCGATCCACCTTGTCCCACGCCAACCGGAGAACGCCTCATGAAAATACTTGTCGCCATCGATGGCTCGGAAGCCGCACTGCATGCGCTGAAATATGTGGCCACCCATCCCGCCATGTTTGGCGCGGCACCGGATGTGTTTTTGGTCAACGTTCATTTGCCGGTGCCATCACCGCGCGCAAAGGCGGTGCTCGGCGCAGATGCAATCGAACAGTATTACCGGGAGGAAGCCGAAGAGGCATTGGCCCCGGCGCGCGCATTGTTGGCGGGTTCATCGTGCAATGTGGTAGAACGTACCATCGTCGGCCAACCTGCCGCGCAAATCATCGCCGCCGCCGTGCAGCATGATTGCGAACTGATCGTGATGGGTGCGCATGGTCACAGCGCGTTGGGCCAATTGTTTCTGGGGTCGGTGGTGATGCGGGTGATTGCGGAATCGCCGGTGCCGGTGCTGGTGACGAAATGATTTTGGCAAGTGAATATTTGCCTCGCGGGCAGGCACAGTTGCCCGCCTATTCGTGCTCCATCCGGAATATTTCCGGACTATTCACCATCGCATCCAGCGCATACTGAAGTTCACCCGGCGATTCTGCATGCAGCGTAAATAAGGGCGCACCTTTTTCAATTCGGCTCCAGCACGCGACGTGCAAATCAATGCCGGCCGTCGGTGCTTTCGGTGCGCCAGCCAGTTTGGCGATGCGCGCCAGCCGACGATTGCCCACTTCCACAATACGCCCGGCACGCTCTGAAACAACCACATGCGTAAAGCGCGCGCGCGTGGGTTCGTGAAAGCCGCCTTGTGCCTCACAGATCGCCATCAACTTGGCATGTGCCTGACCCGAAACGAGCAGTTTTTCGGCGCTCAGGTAGCCCTCGCCTTCGCGCACAGCGCGGCAAAATTCGAGTAGCCCACCGGCCAATTGCAATGCGCGTTCGCGCAAGTCCAGCGGTGCATCCACATCCTGTCGCAGCACCGCCAATACATCACGCGCTTCCAATGCAGGGCCAATGCCACGCCCGACCGGCTGCAAACCGTCGGTATAGATTGTCTGCACCGCGAGCCCGAGTTCCGCGCCGACATGTTCAAGCAAATCACCAAGCTTGCGCGCGGCCAGATGGCTGCGCACCTTGGCGGTTGGCCCGACCGGAATATCGATGATCGCGTGCGTTGATCCGGCGGCAATTTTCTTGGATATCACCGATGCCACCAACGGCGCCGGACTATCGAGATCGAGCGGCCGTTCAATGGAGATCAATGCATCGTCCGCCGGGCTCAACCCGACGGCACCACCCCACACGATGCAGCCACCCTCGCGCTCGACAATGCGCCGCATTGATGCCAGATCATGTGTGACAGTTGCCAGCACGTCCATCGTGTCGGCAGTTCCCGCAGGCGATGTAATGGCGCGCGATGATGTTTTCGGTATCAACAGCCCCGCCGCCGCGATGATCGGCACGATGATGAGCGAGGTGCGGTTTCCCGGCAATCCGCCAATGCAGTGTTTGTCGGCGATGATGGCGTGGGGCCATTGCAATCGCGCACCCGCGCCGACCATCGCGCGCGTGAGCGAAACCACTTCGGCTTCCAACATGTGCCCCGCCGCGCAGGCGGCAATAAATGCGGCAACATGGATATCGGCATAGCGGCCCGCCGCGATGTCAGTAATGATGGCGTCAAAGGCCGCCTGATTGAGTGTTTCGCCGTAAAGTTTTGCGCGCACACCGGCAAGCGAATCGAGTTCCGGCGGGTGGCGGATGACAATCGACTCGCCCTCAATGGCCGCGAGCGCCTGCCACGCCCATGTCGATAATCCCGCTTCATCAATTCCCAGCAGTCCGGATTCGATGACGTTGAGCGTGGCAATGATTTCGCGGCCCTTCAGTTCAACCCGCACACGCGCCTGTGCGGCAAAACCCTCCGAGCGGCAGATGTGGCAATCGCGATGCATGAAAATGACCGGTTGCCTGTAGGTATCAATGCCGAGCCACTTCAGGCGCAGTTGATCTGGTTTGGCCACCGGGGAAACCATCACGCATTCATCCACGCATTCATGCCGATTTCATTGCACCGAAGTGCCGAAATCGAGAAGATAACGGGCGCCGGTAACGGTTCCCGCAGCCCCGGCGAAAGTGAGTTTCATTGAACGCTCCATGACATGGCGACCATCTCATGCTCACGAACTGAATGATTTGATATGGCGCAAACGCGCTTGCGGGCGATTACGCGTTTCAAAACATTAAACCCAAGCACTGGCGCGGCGTTCCGATCAAAAATGGCTGAAACGGCGCGCCAGTGCTCGTATTTTATGTGCGCGCATCACCTGACGTGACGCGCATAGACATTCTTCAATCCTTCAACATCGATAATGCGCACCGATTTTTGATCGATTTTTATCAGCCCGTCAGTGTGAAATTTTGAAAATGCACGGCTCACGGTTTCGAGTTTGAGCCCGAGGTAACTGCCGATTTCTTCGCGCGTCATGCGCAGATTGAATTCCAGCGCGGAATAGCCGCGCGCCGCCAGACGCTGCGATAGATTGAGCAGGAATGCGGCGATCCGTTCCTCCGCACGCATCACGCCGAGCAACATCATCACGCCACTTTCGCGGACGATTTCGCGACTCATCATTTTGTGAAAATGCCGTTGCAGGCCGGTGACTTCACGCGCCAGATCTTCAAGGCGCGCGTAGGGGATGCTGCACACCACGCTGTCTTCCAATGCCACCGCATCGCAATTGTAGGTGCCATGACTGATGCCATCCATGCCGATGACCTCGCCGCCCATGAAAAATCCGGTTACCTGATCGCGGCCATCCTCAAAGGTCACGCGCGACTTGAAAAATCCGCTGCGCACCGCGAAGATTGCGTCGAACACTTCACCGGCGCGATAGAGCGCCTCGCCGCGCCTGACCTTGCGCCGAACATCCACCAGCGTATCGATCTGGTCGAGTTCCTGTTCGGTGAGGCCGGCGGGCAGGCAGATTTCCCGCAGATTGCAATTCGCGCAGGCAGCCTTCAGTTCGGCCAATGCCAGATGGGTGCTCTGCTGGCGCAGGAATTCAGCGCGTGGCATGGTTGACCGCCCAATTTCCAACTATTTCTCGCATGCGCTTGGCTCCCATTTGATCCACGTCAATACCCAATACTACCGCTGGTTGACCATGTTGGTATGCATATTTCCACCATTTCAGCGCGTGATCCGAACGGCAATGCGCCGCCGCTGCCCATTGATACTGATCTGATCCGCAAATACGACAAGCCCGGTCCGCGCTATACATCCTATCCGACGGCGGATCGATTCATCGAGGCCTACGGTGCGCATACCCACCAAACCACCCTCGAACAACGCAATATCGCCTGGGGCCCGGCCGCCAATTTGCAGCCGCTGTCGCTTTATGTCCATATTCCGTTTTGCAATACCATTTGCTACTACTGCGGTTGCAACAAGGTCATCACCAAGAATCGCGCGCGTGGCACCAAGTATCTGCGCTATCTTGAGCGCGAATTTGCGCTCACCGCCGCGCGGCTGAAAGGCAGCCGCCGCGCCGGGCAAGTGCATCTGGGAGGCGGCACACCCACTTTTCTGTCGATTGACGAGTTGCGCATTCTGATGCGTGATCTCGGTCGCCATTTTGAATTGGCCCCGGGCGAATATTCGGTGGAGATCGATCCGCGCACGGTGGATAACGAGAAAACGGCGGCGCTCGCACAACTCGGTTTCAACCGCATGAGTTTCGGCGTGCAGGATTTCGATGCCGATGTGCAGCAGGCCGTCAATCGAATTCAGAGCGAGGAACAAACGGCCAACGCAATTGATACCGCGCGCAAACACGGCGTCACCTCGATAAACATTGATTTGATTTACGGGCTGCCCAAACAGAATGCCATTGGCTTCGAGCGTACGCTGGCCCGCGTAATCGCGCTTGCGCCGGACCGGATTGCGCTATACAGCTATGCGCATTTGCCCGCGATGTTCAAATCACAGCGCCAGATCGATGCCAACGATTTGCCAAGTGCCGCAGAAAAACTTGCCATCATGGCGCTCGCCATTGGCAAATTGACATCGGCCGGTTATGTGTACATCGGCATGGATCACTTTGCATTGCCACACGATGAGCTGGCGGTCGCGGCGAGGACGGGTAGGCTGCACCGCAATTTTCAAGGCTACACCACACGGCCCGATTGTGATCTGCTCGCGTTCGGCGTCTCGGCGATCAGCAAGATCGGCGCGACCTACAGCCAAAATGTCAAGACCATCGATGAATATTATGACCGGCTCGACAGTGGTGAGTTGCCGATCCTGCGCGGCATCGAACTCACCGCGGACGATTTGCTGCGACGCGCGGTGATCCATTCGCTGATGTGCAATTTTGAACTATCCATTGAAGCCATTGAAATCGCGCACCTGATCCGCTTCCGCGAATATTTCACTGATGAATGGGTGCGTCTGGAGGAACTGGCGGGCGAAGGGTTGGTCACGCTCGATGCGGGCTGGATCAATGTCACGCCGCGCGGTCGGCTATTGGTGCGCACGGTGGCGATGATTTTTGATCGCTACCTGACGCTGGGTTCGCAACGCGAGCGCTTCTCCAAAGTTATTTGAGCGGGCGGCGATCGATGGAGGCCGGCACCGGCGCGTCGTTGATGTGGTTGTCATTGCCGTTGACGGCATTGGCAGCGGGATTTCTCGGCAGTCTTCATTGCATCGGCATGTGCGGCGGCGTGTCGGGCACGATTGCACTGGCGGCAAAATCTCCCGGGCGCGATTTCGCCGGTGGCAGGATGTCGATGGCGACCCCGTCTGCCCATGCCGTCACCATCATTCATCGCTCCCCCCAATTCACGCGGACGCAATCGGGCACACAAGCGCACGCCGCGACAGCCATCGGCGCGAACGTCTTGGCGTTCAACAGTGGCCGCATCGCGAGCTACGCGTTGGCCGGTGCCATCGCGGGCGGTGCGGGTGGGCTGCTCGGCCAGACGTGG
>JANLQC010000470.1:0-3156 GCA_031367575.1 Betaproteobacteria bacterium
TCGAGGCGGCATTGGGTGGGCCGGTTGAATCGTTCGCCTATCCCTACGGCGCGTGCGACACGCACACCCGCGCGCTTGCGCGACGCCATTTTCGCGTCGCGTGCGGTGTTCAATTGGGTTATGCCGCGCGCAACAGCGACCGGCTGGAACTCGAGCGTCTGGACATGTATTACTGGCGCAATCAACCCGACCTGCGCGACCTGTTCTCGTTGCGCACCCGCGCCTATGTCGGCGTGCGCGCCAAACTGCGCGCAGCGCGCCGACTGTTTTCACCGCAATCGGAGAATACCCAATATCAGCATGGAAAATCATGAACGGCGTGAAATTGCCAGATATGTCGGTGGTGATTCCCTCCGTAAACGGCTGGTCGGATTTACGCGGCGCATTGGATGCTGTTTACGCGCAGCAGGGCGGAGGCAACATCGAAGTGTTGGTCGTTGAACGCGTGGGTGAGATTGTGCGTGCGGCCATTCGGGATTCGTTTCCAAGTGCCACGGTAATTGAAGTCGCGTCGCATGTGACCATCCCGCAAATGCGGGCGATGGCCTTCGAGGCAGCACATGCCGAGATCATTGGTGTTATCGAAGATCACGTCATCGTGCCGCCCGATTGGGCCGAGCGCATGCTGGCCGCCCATGCGGCGGGCGCGCAGGTGGTGGGCGGCGCGGTCGATAACGCCGCAACCGGAAATCTTGTAGATTGGGCGGCCTTTCTGTGCGAGTACAGCCACTGCCTGAATCCGCCGCCCAATGGTCCCGCGCCGTGGCTCACCGGCAACAACGTCACCTATCGGAAGAGCTTGCTGCAACGCTTCCATGGCACCCTGCGCCAAGGGCGTTGGGAGGATGCACTGCACGATGCCTTTAGAGATGCGGGTATCACGCTGATCAGCCAACCCGATATCCGCGTGGGCCACAATAAACATTACAGCATCGGCGAATACACGTCGCAGCGATATCTTTACGCTCGCGCCTATGCCGCAATGCGCGTGCGGAATGCACCTAACATCAAGCGCCTGCTTTTCGGTTGCGCCACGATTGCATTGCCGCCACTGATTTACTGGCGGGTAATTTCAGAAGTCATGAAATCCGGGCGCTATCGACGCGAGTTGTTTCGCTCCCTGCCGTTGCTGGCCTTGTTCGCGGTTGCTTGGGCGTTGGGCGAAGCGATGGGTTATTGGTGCGGTGACGGAGGGGCATTGGCCAAGGTTCGCTAGTCAAACGACGGGGTGAATCGGTGTGAACAACACCGGGAGTAGCAAAGTCGTCATCGGAATTCGCTGCGTATTCTTGCCGCTTGTTGGGTTTGGGGGGTTCAATGAATGTTGACGACGTAAGGAAAAATTTACCAGGCTTGGTTTTAATAAGTCTTCCGGCACTGGTCGTGATATTGCTTGCCATCGAGGTCGCGCTTAGGCTCGCGGGATACGTGCCGTACTACCTGGATCGACAGGCCTTCATGCCGAGCGCGAACGAAAATGCCATCTATACGCTTCGCCCAAATCATCGGGGCCTCTATGCGGGTGTGCCCATTCAAGTCAACTCCCTTGGTTTTCGGGGCGCGGAACTCCCATCAGCGGCGGATGCTGCTTTGCGTGTAGTAATTCTGGGGGATTCGATAGCCTTCGGACAGGGCGTCAATGAACACGAAACCTTGTCGGAACAACTCCGAAGCCGCTTGCAGGAGAACGTCGCAGGTCGTGTGCTGGTGGCCAATCTGGGCGTCCCGGGATACGACACCTGCCAAGAGCATATTCGGCTCAGTGAGCAAGGGCTTTCCTTCTCGCCGCACCTGATCTACCTGCTTTATTTTGAGAACGATGTCGATCCGACACCATTTCGCGTGAAGAACGGCATTGTGTATTCGCCCGATGTGCGCGAAGGTTGGTTTGGCGATTTCATGGCAGGCGCACGGATCCACAGTGCTTTGTACAATCTGGTCTGGTCGCGCTATCAGACAATGAAAAGCCGCTATTTCGCCGGAAAATCAAACTACGCGGAACTGGTTGCGCGAAAATTCATGGCGGGAAATCCCGGCTGGGAAAGATCACGGGCTTGCCTGAAAGCGTTGCTTGCGACTGCCTCAGACCACTCAATCAAACTGGTCGTAATTCCGTTTCCCGTGCTCGGTGGGCTGGACGCAAACCCTTATCCGTTTCAGGGGTATATCGACGCGGTATGTGGTGTGGTTCGTGTTGCCGGAGCGGAATGTCTGGATCTCGTGTCCCTCGTTCGGGATCCAGCCCTTCGGCTTAGAGTTAGTGCCGTTGAGACTCATCCTTCGGCAGACGTATATCGGCGAATGGCGGCGCACCTCGCGCGCGCGACTTCCGCAAATGATCGCAACCGGTCGCCATAATCCAATGACAACGCAGCTAATCGGCAGGACGGCGTTCGGCCCGCCCGTTGAACGTTTAGTGTAGTGTCCCGACATACAAATATCGAGACACTCGTCGCCGAACCCAATCTTGATTGGAGTTCGCCGCGTTAAAAGCACGCACGTCAAGCACGCCAGTCAAGCACGCCAGTCGGGGGGCTTCTGACTTCCTCCTCCCACTCGTTGCGTCTGCTGAAAATTCAGTAAATCGGCGTCTCTCGCTTATTTGACACCGTTCGTGGCAAGCCAGCCCGCGTTCTGCACCGTCTCGAACCATAGCTGCGCCATGCGCTGCTCGCCCTTCGCCGTGAAGTGGCACCAATCCGTCAGGAACTCAGGCGTACCCGGAATTCCCTTGGCCGATTCAGTCAGCGCAATGCCCTCGGTGCGTGCGAGATCGCGAACCATTTCGTTATAGACAGGAAAGCTGCGGCGAATTCCCTCCGGTCCGATATTTTCAAACCACCGTCCGACCGCCGGAACACCCAGTTTGACTTCGTCTTCGCTGAATTGGCCAGGCAGTCCGGACTCATTCAACCCATGCACAAACGTGCCGATCGCGACCTTCAATCCGGCGCGGCGAGCATCATCGACGAGTCCGGAAACATTGCTCTTGAGCATGCGGATTGCCGCGACATCGACATCATCATGTTTGGTTTGCGAGGATCGGCTGAACAGATTCATGCGCGAACGGATTTCCATCAGTACATATGAGTAATCGACCAGCCGGTCGAAACGATCGAGATAGGTGGGCCCCAGCCAGGCCTGCAGGTCCGCGCC
>JANLQC010000491.1:0-1950 GCA_031367575.1 Betaproteobacteria bacterium
GGCCCGGCGCAACCCTTGTGGTTGTCCGCCGGGACGACGGCATTTGTCTCAACGTTAAGTAAGTCTCAATATTTGACACAATTGATTCGCGGCGACGGGCATGATTTTTCATTTTCCTTGATTGCAGGATCAGTCGATTGCGTTAACGAAAACAAGCACTGACGCGGCGTTCCGGGCATAAATGTGCGAAACACCGCGCCAGTGCTAGACTTTGTCCTTTTGTTCATCTCCATGAGACTATTCTTCCGGACAATTTTTTCAAAATCTCGAATCAGAAAGCACAGCATGATGCTGACTGTTGAATTCAGGATGCCGCAATGATCAACGCAGACACGCGCAGCGCGGTGCAATTGCCGCCCGACAATTTTACGGCGGATTATTCAGCATGAGCAGCGTCCTGCCAATGCCGATCGCGCCATCGCGCATGGATGACGACGCCTGGGACGATCTGCTCAATTACATTGAAGAGAAGCGAGTCATTCCGATCATCGGCCCGGAATTGCTCAAGGTCGATACCGACAGCGGCCCGCGACTGCTGTACGACTGGATCGCCGGAAAACTCGCGGTCAAACTGAATGTCGATACCGCGAAATTGCCAGCGCCGTATACGTTAAATGACGTGGTGTGCTGGCACCTCTCCACCCATGGCCGGCGCGAGGACACCTACACGCGCATGCGCACCATCCTGCGCGAGGCGTCATTTGCGCCGCCACGGGCACTTCGGCAACTCGCGCAAATCACCGATTTCGATTTGTTCGTCACCACCACTTTCGATGGCTACTTGGAGCAGGCGATCAACGCGGAAAGATTTGCGGGTGCGCAATCGACCGAGGTGATTGGTTATGCGCCCAATCGCGTCGCCGATCTCTCCACCGAGCGCGAAAACTTGACGCGACCCGTTGTTTATCACCTGCTGGGCCGCGTCTCAGCCTCACCGACGTATGTGATTTCGGATGAAGACACGCTCGAATTCGTCTGTGCGTTGCAAAGCGAACACCTCACGCCGGAAAAACTGTTTCACGAACTCGAATACAACCATCTCCTGCTGATCGGCAGCAATTTTTCCAATTGGCTGGTGCGATTGTTTTTGCGCATGGCCAAGCGGCGGCGCTTGTCGGATCCGCGCGATGTCGGCGAAGTGCTGGCAGACGATCACTCGGGATCGGACGTTCGCCTGATGGCGTTCCTGCAGCAGGTGAGTTTGCGTACCCGCGTGTATACGGGTGCGGAAGATTTCGTCGCCGAGCTGCATCGCCGCTGGATGGCGCGCAATGGCAAGTCGAACGTCGTCGCGCTCGATCAACCGGCGCGCTTCCTGCCACCCGAACGCGAAATGCCGGACAACGCCGTCTTCATCAGTTACGCACGCGAAGATTTGCCTGCCGTCCACACTCTCAAAGCGGCGCTGGATCAGGCCGGCATCAAAGTCTGGTTTGATATGGAACGGCTGGAAAGCGGCGACGACTACGACCGCAAAATACAGAAAAACATTTCGCGCTGCGCGTATTTCATCCCGATCATTTCCGCCAACACCGAACGGCGCCTTGAGGCCTACTTCCGCCGCGAATGGAGCTATGCAATTGATCGCACCCGCAACATGGCCGATGGTGCCGTTTTTATTTTGCCGGTGTGCATTGACGACATCAATGAAAGCAAAGCGCAGGTGCCGGATAAATTCAAGGCGGCGCATTTTACGAAGTTGTTGGGGGGCGAAGTGACGTCGGCGTTTGTGGAACGGTTGAAGTTGTTGTTTTCGGGGCGGGCGTGATGATGACAGCCCTCGAAAGCACTCAGGAAATGCGAGCGTTTCTAAGCTGTCTCCCCGGCCCCCGACTAAAGCATTCGAGGGCAGGCTGCGGCCGGGGCCCAATTTTGGTCGTGGTGCCACGCTACGAAACTTGGATCCCGGCCTTCGCCGGGAAGACAGTACTCTCTTTCGGACAACGAGCA
>JANLQC010000517.1:0-4081 GCA_031367575.1 Betaproteobacteria bacterium
GCTTATCTCGCGCGTGTCGAACAGGCGCGCGCCGCCGGCACATCGCGTGGACGCATTTCCTGCACCAACCTTGCCCATGCATTCGCCGCAGAATCCCCCGCCGACAAATTGGTGTTGCGCGAAATTCGCGCGCCAAATATCGGCATCGTCTCAGCCTACAACGATATGCTGTCGGCGCACCAGCCACTCGCACGCTTTCCGGAAATCATCAAGCGTGCCGCGCGCGAAGTGGGTGCCACCGCGCAATTCGCCGGTGGCGTACCCGCGATGTGCGATGGCGTCACACAGGGTCAGGCCGGCATGGAACTGTCACTTTTCTCGCGCGACGTGATCGCCATGTCAACCGCCATCGCGTTATCGCATAGCGTGTTTGATGCTGTGCTGTGCCTCGGCGTTTGCGACAAGATAGTTCCGGGCCTCCTGATTGGCGCACTACAGTTCGGGCATTTGCCGGCCATCTTTGTGCCTGCGGGGCCGATGACGAGCGGGCTCTCGAATGACGAAAAGGCAAAGATTCGCCAGCAGTTTGCCGAGGGGAAAATAGATCGCGCGGCATTGCTGGAAGCCGAGAGCCGCGCGTACCACGGCCCGGGTACCTGTACGTTCTACGGCACCGCCAACAGCAACCAACTATTGATGGAAGTGATGGGCCTGCATCTGCCGGGGGCCGCGTTCATCACGCCCAATACGCCATTGCGCGATGCGCTGACTTCGGCGGCTGCGCGCCGTGTTGCCGCCATCACGCATTTGGGCAATGAGTACACACCGATTGCCAAAGTGGTCGATGAGCGCGCGATCATCAACGCCATCGTCGGGTTGCTGGCGACCGGCGGCTCGACCAATCACACGATTCATCTGGTGGCCATTGCGCGCGCGGCCGGCATCGCCATCAACTGGGATGACTTTGATGCGCTGTCTGCGGTGGTGCCGCTGTTGGCGCGCATTTATCCCAATGGCAGCGCCGACGTGAATCATTTTCACGCCGCCGGTGGCGCGGGATTTGTGATTCGCGAATTGTTGGCGGCGGGAATGTTGCATGGCGACGTGTTAACGGTAGCGGGGCAATCGCTCTCGCGATACACCGAAGAACCAAAGTTCAACGGCGATGCAATTGCGTGGCAACCTGCACCGTTAATTAGCAGCGACGATAGCGTGCTGCGCGCTGCTGCGGCACCGTTCAGTCCCGATGGCGGTTTGCGCGTATTGCGCGGCAATTTGGGCCGTTCGGTGATCAAGGTGTCTGCCGTGAAGGCACAGCATCGCGTGGTGGAAGCGCCCGCACTGATTTTCGATGACCAGAATGACGTATTGGCGGCATTCAAGCGCGGCGAATTGCAGCGCGATTTTGTCGCAGTAGTGCGCTTTCAGGGGCCGCGCGCCAATGGCATGCCGGAGCTTCACAAACTGACCCCCGCGTTAGGGTCGTTGCAGGATGCCGGTTTCCACGTCGCACTGGTCACTGATGGCCGCATGTCGGGCGCATCGGGCAAGGTGCCCGCCGCCATCCATGTGTCACCGGAATGTCTCGCCGGCGGGCCGCTGGGTAGGGTGCGCGAGGGCGACCTCATCCGCCTCGACGCGGACGCGGGCACGCTTGAGGCGCTTGTTGCCGAGGAGGAATGGGGGCGGCGCGTGCCTTCAGCGGCCGATCTTTCGCGCAACCAGTTCGGCATGGGCCGCGAGTTATTCCAGTCGGCGCGCGCGGTGGCATTAACAGCGGAGGAAGGTGCCGGTACGTTTGGCACAACGATGGAACACGCGCCGATTGTCGCGCACTCATCCGCACTTGAACCCGTCACGACGGGAACCACATCATGACCGACATCCGCATAATTCTCGCGGCAAGTCCGGTGATGCCGGTGATCGTGTTGGATTGCGTTGAAGATGCGGTGCCACTGGCTCACGCACTGGTCAGTGGCGGCATTCGCGTGCTGGAAGTCACGATGCGCACTGCGGTGGCACTCGATTGCGTGCGTGCCATCCGTGCGGCAGTTCCCGATGCCATCGTCGGCGTCGGCACCATTACCAACATTGCCGACTTGGATGCCGCACGCGCGGCGGGCGCGATGTTTGGTGTCAGTCCCGGCACCACGTCAGCACTACTGTCGCATGCGGTAAAATCCGGCTTTCCATTTTTGCCCGGAACGATGACACCGTCAGATGTCATGCGCGCGCTCGATGCGGGATTTACCGCAATGAAATTATTTCCGGCAAAACAGGCCGGCGGTATTGAGATGTTGAAGGCACTTGGCGGACCATTCCCGCAAGCGATATTTTGTCCGACCGGTGGCATCGATGCTGAATCGGCTGCGGCTTTTCTCGCACTTCCAAATGTTGCGTGCGTCGGCGGTTCATGGCTGTCACCTGCCTCGTTGATTGCGAGTAAAAGCTGGAGCGAAATTCAAAAAAGAGCTGAGGCCGCATCGCGTCTCAAATCCATCAACTGATTGACGACGACCTCAACATGACCTCAAAAGCCCCTGCCCCCGAATGCCGCGCGATGGTGCTTTTTGGCGCCACCGGCGATCTCGCCAAACGCATGCTGTGGCCTTCGCTGTATGCGCTGGATCGCGATGGCTTGTTGCCAAAACAGTTTCAACTGGTCGGTGCCGCCACCTCCGTTTTGTCCGATGATGCGTTCATCGCAAAGGTTAAAGAGTCGATCCAGAATTCCGCCAACGCAAAACTTTTTGATGACGCCGGATTTGCGTCGTTCGCAAAGCGCATTCGCTATGTGGCTGTGAATGTACAAGCGAGCGGCGGACTTGCACCGATCAAGGACGTACTGCTGGCAGGCGAAGGCGGCGTGATGTATTACCTCTCCACCGGCCCGCAGTTGTTCGGCCCGATTTGCTTGGCGCTGCGTGACGCGGGGTTGGTCGATAAACTCTCGCGCATCATTGTTGAAAAACCGATCGGTACCGATACCGAAACCGCGCGCCAAGTAAATGAAGCCATCGGTGCGGCCTTTGAAGAGAATCAGGTGTTTCGCATCGATCACTACCTCGGCAAAGAGGCCGTGCAAAATTTATTGGCGCTGCGATTTGCCAACGCGATTTTCGAACCGCTATGGAACGCCAACGCCATCGAGCAAGTGCAAATCACGGTGGCGGAGGCGGTCGGCGTTGAAGGCCGCTGGCCGTTTTACGACGCCACCGGCGCACTGCGCGACATGGTGCAAAGCCACATGCTGCAATTGCTTTGTCTCGTCGCGATGGAGCCGCCCGCCAGCTTCACGCCATCGGCCGTGCGCAATGAGAAAGTGAAAGTGTTGTGGTCGCTCAGGCCGATCACCGGTGCCGATGTGGCGACGCATACCGTGCGCGGCCAATACACATCCGGTTTTAGCGGCGGCGAAGCGGCAGTGGGATATCTCGAAGAAGCAGGCGCCGGATTTGGCAACGGCGCATCGAGTGATACGGAGTCGTTCATTGCCTTGCATGTCGGTGTGGACAATTGGCGATGGGCGGGCGTGCCGTTTTATTTTCGCACCGGCAAGCGTTTGCAAAAACGCTCCAGCGAAATCATGATCCAGTTCAAGCCCGCGCCCTACAACATCTTCGCCGGCATCGGTGCCACCCTCGCGCCGAATACGTTGTTGATCAAACTGCAGCCCGAAGAAATGATCACGCTGACGTTGATGCACAAGAAGCCCGGCATGAATGATGTGTCGCTCGCCCAGGTGCCGCTCAATCTTTCGGTGGGCGACGCCTTCGGCCAGACCCGCCGCCGCATCGCTTACGAACGCATGCTGCTTGACGTGCTGAAAAATAACTCCGCGCTGTTCGTGCGCCGCGATGAAGTCGAAGCGGCGTGGCAATGGATCGACGGCATCATCGATGGCTGGTGCACCACCGGGCAAAAGGTCAAGCCATACACCGCCGGTAGCTGGGGGCCGAGCGCGGCGATTGCGATGACGGAGCGCAACGGGCATTCATGGCATGAGTAGGATTGCCTGACAGATTTGTCAAAGTCTAGAATTGGTGCGGTGTTTCAGGTGTTTTTGGCTTGGGAGGCGCGCCAAATGGCGATCTACGAGTTGTCGTGCCGGTATGCAGTACATCTGCGCCTAGTGGAATTC
>JANLQC010000526.1:0-4923 GCA_031367575.1 Betaproteobacteria bacterium
TGTTCGCCCGTGTTTCTGAAGGGCTGCGCGCGCTCGGACACACCACCCATCGCATCAACGTGTGTGTCGGCGACCAGATTTTCTGGCGCGGTTCCGGCGCGGTCAATTTCCGTGGACGCGAATCGGCATGGCCGGACTTCATTTCCCATTTTCTGGACAAGCACACGATCACCGATATCGTGCTGCTCGGTGAACAACGCAATCTGCATCGGGTCGCGATTACTGCCGCACATGCGCGCAACATTCACGTCACCGTCACCGACTTCGGCTATATCCGCCCCGACTGGTTGATCGTCGAGCGTAACGGCATGAATGCCGACAGCCTGTTCGCGCGCGACCCGAAAGCGATTCTGGCACTCGCAAAAAATTTGCCGCCGCTGGACCGGCAAGTACGAACCCGCGACAGTTTTTTCAATCAGGCGATTCTCGACATGACGTTTCACCTGTCGTCGGCTTTTTTTCCTTTTACCTTTCCGCATTTCAAGCGCCACACGCTTCGGCATCCGCTGCTGATTTATCTCGGCGTCGGGCGACGGCTGCTGCTGCGCGGACTGGAGGCGCGCCGCACGGCAACGACGCTTGGCGTCCTCGCCGCGCGTGGGCCGTATTATTTGTTCGCGATGCAGACCGAGGACGATTATTCACTGCGCGCGTATTCGCACTACCCCGATCTCGACACGCCGATGCAAGAAACCATTCGCTCGTTCGCCGCACACGCGCCGCACGATGCCAGTCTCGTGTTCAAACTGCATCCGCTCGACCCCGGTTTGAAAGCGTGGCGTCGCCGCTTGGCACGCATGGCGCGAATGGCAGACGATGCCGGTGTCGCCGCGCGGGTATTTTTTATCGATGGCGGCAATCTGGATCAAATGATTATTGGTTCGCGCGGCGTGATCACGGTAAACAGCACGGTGGGTTTGCGCGCCGTTGATTTGCAACGCCCGGTGATCGCGTTGGGTGAGGCGATTTACGATATTCCCGGTGTCACGTTCATGGCGTCGCTCGACCAATTCTGGGATGGCGCGAGCGCACCGGATGTGACGCTCGCGGATGCGCTACTCCGCGCCTTGGCGGCGACATTGCACGTGCGCGGCGGATACTACACGCGCGACGGACTGGATGCGGCGGCGGCGGGAATGATTTTTCGCTTGCATCACGGTTTGGTCAATCAGCCGTTGGCTTCGGTGGTGCGCGGTGAGGCCTTGAACGCGTAATTCGATTTCCATTTTTATTTCCAAAATGCAATGTCATCCCCTGATCAAGTCTGGGCAGGCGCTGATTGCAGCGAAGGATCTGGTGGCGATCAGATCCTTCGCTGCACTCAGGATGACCTTATTCGATTTCCATTTCATCAGGGCAGTAATTATTGTCATTCCCGCCCCCCGATTAAAGCATTCGGGGGCGGGAATGACAGCATTTACTGTTGCAATGATCGGGAATTGGAATTATTTCTGATCCAGTATGGGATTAACAAAATTTGGAACGGGGTACCACTAACGCCTGCGCGATGGCGCACCGGAAAATCCCAGCCTTCGCAAAATCCATTGCGCCCAATCGGCCGGCATCACCGATAGCAACCACATGCCGAGTGTGAGCGGAAACGGAAAACTGATGCGCGCACGATTGGCGGCGAGCCCCGCTTTTATTTTTCGCGCGGCATTTTCGGGCGACATCAAAAACGGTTTCGATGTCGGAAATTGTTCGCTCATGGCGGTATCCACAAAACCCGGCATCACCACATTGACGGCAATGCCCTGCGGTGCCAGCCAGCCGCGCATCGCTTCGCCATAGGATTTCAATGCCGCTTTGCTGGCACAGTACGCCGGAGTGACCGGCAATCCGACATAGGCCGAGATCGAACTGATCAGCGCGATTTGTCCGGATCCACGGCGGCGCATGTCGGGGAGCAGCGCAGAAAAGGTGGCCATTGCCGCGCGCAAATTGATGTCAAGTACGCGTTCAACGTCAGGCCATGATTCGCCCTCCGATCCGATCATGTTGGTGGCACCCGCATTGACAATCACAAGATCGATTGCGGTTTGACGGCACGCATCATCGAGCACCGCAATCCACTCGGCGCATGCAGCCAGATCGGCAACCAGTATTGAAACGGCGGCACCGCGCTGTTCACATTCGCCGCGCAATGCAGCCAGTTTTGCCGCGTCGCGGCCATGCAGTATCAACGTACTCGCCGGTGCGGCATAGGCGAGTGCCAACGCGCGGCCCAGCCCGCCGGTGGCACCGGTGATCAGAATTGTTGCGGGCGAAGCGAACTTGTTCATGAGGCTTTCGCGCCGCTGCCTTGCTTCAATGTTTCCAGCAACGCATCGACCTGTGCAAAATGTTGCGGCCAGGTGGTTAACTGAAATTGGCTCATGCGCTCGATTTGCGCGGCGCGCAGGGCGCTATCGGGCCGCGTGTAATCCCGGATCAATTGTTCCCAGCGTTTTCCATCGAGCGGGTCAGCGTAATCGGGAACGCCGTCGGTGGTCTCTAGAAACACCGGCAACTCGCTGGCAATGACCGGCACGCCGAGCGAGAGTGCCTCCGTCACCGGCAAACCGTATCCTTCGGCAAAGGACGGAAACAGCAGTGCGCGCGAATGATGCAAGAGGGTGATGAGTTCCGCGTCGCTGCATCGCGTTTTCTCGATCACCACACCTTTCAGCGCGCTGCATCGCTCCAGCAGATCGACCACGTTTTCACACTCCCAGCCGCGTTTGCCGATCACCACCAACACCGGTGCCGATGTCCCCATTGTTTCCACCAATCGACGCCAAATTTGCAGCAGCATCCAATGATTCTTGCGCGGCTCGATCGTGCTGAGCATCACAAAATACGCTGATGCCATCGGTCGCGGCCCGGCGGCCACGGCAGGCAGGGCGGATGCCAGCAACGCGCAAATGACTGGCGGGCTGGTCAGGCCGGCTTGCTTGCAAAAGGCGCGCAAATCATCCAGCGTGTGTTGCGAATTGGCGACAATCGCGGTACCCGTGCCGACGGCGGTGCGGATGCGCGTGACGTGTTTTGCCTTTTCACCGGGCCGGCAATATTCGGGGTGGGTGATCGGAATCAGGTCGTGCAGCACAATGATCGCCCGCGCACCCATGCGCCGCAACAGCCACGCATAACGCGGATTTTCAAGACCGGTGTGGCTGGTATTGAACAGAAAAGTTCCATTAAGACGGTGGGGAATCCAGTAAATCAGCAATGCCTTGACGATCAAACCAATCGCCATCGTTTTCATTGGGCGTTCCGGCGCATTCAAGGCCGCGAACACCGCCTTTGAGTCCGCGTCGGAAAAAAGTGCGCTGAACGGCCCAAGACACAACACCGCGCGTGCGTTGGGCCCATATTGCCGAACATATTCGAGGCCGACGCGATCAATGCCGGTCGGCAAGGTGCCGGTGAGGCGCCGGTACAGCAGGCGGGTAATATCGATCAGGAAGGGTGACAAAATAAGGGGATTGTTTGTTGCGGTTGGCGGAGGTTTTAATTGAAGCGCGTTCAATGTGCAAACGTGCGGATTGGCTGGATTCTATTACACTACGTTACTACGCAAACTTGCTGGCGCAATCGTAAACAGCCTGAATCAAAAAACCCTTCCTGTTTTCCCACTCCAATTTAGTCGAAGTGAAACCATGGCAATGACCTATCGGTATTCTGCAATATTCCTGTTCGCGGTGGCGTCTTTGTCCGGCTGCGCGAGTTTTCCGACCAGTGGCCCGAGCACCAGAGAAATTGAGCAAAGCGCGCTGCCGGCCGCAGCCAACGCGATCCAGATTGTCGACGTCGATGACGCCGTGACCCGCCGTCTGTTGGCGCAACGAAAACAAACGCTGTTCTCCGAAACGCTCGGCAATGCCCTCAGTACCAGCCACACCGTTGGTGCCGGCGATGTCATTGAAGTCACCATCTGGGAAGCGCCACCGGCAACACTGTTCGGCGTGGGCACGCTGGATGCGCGCGGCATGTCGTCCGGTGTGCGCGCCACGGTTCTGCCGGAGCAAGTGGTGAATAGCGAAGGCTACATCAGCGTGCCGTTTGCGGGCAGGATTCAGGCCACCGGCAGAACTCTGCAAGCGATCGAAGCCGACGTCGTCAAGCGCCTCACCGGCAAAGCCAACCAGCCGGAGGCGCTGGTGCGGCTTGCGCGCAACGTGTCATCGAACATCACGGTGGTCGGCGAAGTCACCAATAGCATGCGCATCCCGATCACGCCGGTCAACGAAAAGCTGCTCGATGTGCTGGCTGCCGCCGCCGGCGTGCTCCAGCCGGTGAATAAAATGACGATTCAAGTCACGCGCGGCAGCAGCGTCTATTCGCTGCCGCTGGAAACCATCATTCGCGATCCGCGCCAAAACGTGCGCATGCAGGCGGGCGACGTGGTCACCGCGCTGTTTCAGCCGCTCAGTTTTACCGCACTCGGCGCGACCGGCAAGAATGAAGAAATCAATTTTGAAGCGCAAGGCATCACGCTCGCACAGGCGCTCGCCCGCGCAGGCGGGTTGCAGGATACGCGCTCGGACGCGCGAGGCGTTTTCATTTTCCGTTTTGAGCCCGCCGATGCGCTCAAATGGCCGAAGCAACCGGTGATGAGCACGCCCGAAGGAATGGTGCCGGTGATCTACCGGATTGATCTGCGCAACCCGGCCAGTTTTTTCGCCATGCAAAGTTTTGGCATCAACAATAAAGACTTGCTCTACGTCTCCAACGCGCCGTCGGTCGAGCTGCAGAAATTCCTGAACGTGGTGTTCTCGGTGGCCTACCCGTTGCTGACGACGGTGCAGGCGACAAAATAGAAATCGTCTGATAACCCCGTCGTTCCCGCGTAGGCGGGAATCCAGCGGCGTACGTCGTAAAGTCACTGGATCCCCGCCTACGCGGGGACGACGGAATGATTCGACGGTTGCAGTCGCGTAG
>JANLQC010000548.1:0-7646 GCA_031367575.1 Betaproteobacteria bacterium
CCTGCATCGCACCCGAAAACTCCTGCAATCGCAGTTGCAAGGGAAATATGCGTGATTTGCGGTGAAGAAAAGCCTGCCATTTGCGAGACGACCGAGCATCGCTGCAAGGGACAGAACGCCTGCAAAGGTCACGGTTTCAAAGGCATCGGCCGAATGCGATCGCGGGTGCGGTGGCGGAAGGGGGCAGGATTGGCATTGACGCACGTTTGCACAGTTATCATCACGCTTATCGCACCCGGCAAGGTGGTTAATCCGGCAAATTCATTTGCGCCAGAGCCTAATTCGTCGAGTTGGATTCATCAAACGAAATATCCACCATCAATTCATTGGCAAGTCCCTCAAGCCCATCACGCAATTCATTCTCATCGAGCGCGACCGGCACCAGTAGCAGCGCCTTCATCTGGAACATTTGTTCGCCGGACATGGCACCGCTGGCGATATGGGTTTCCAGTTTCTCAATACTGATCTGGTGCTTGGCCAACTGGCTGGAAATGCTGTGAATGATCCCCGGCCGGTCGTGGCCGACAAGATCCAGTTTGAGGCGGCGGGTTTTGATGGCGGCAGTGGAGGCGGTACTTTTCGCCACACTGATGCGCATTTGCGGCGACTCAAGCGATTGTAAAGCCGCGATCAGCGCATCACACTTTTCCGGCCTGACTTGAAGCTGCACAATACCGGCGAACTGCCCGGCGAAATTGGACATCACGCTATCGGCCCAATTGGCATCGAATTCGACCGCTTTATCGGAGATGGCGCTGACGAGGCCGGGACGATCCGGGCCGACGACGGTGACGACGAGGGAAATGGCGGGCGATTTTGTCATGGTGATCGATCCTTTTTTTCATCGGTTCCGCACCACAATAGGGTTGTCATCCCCGGACTCGATTCAGGGATGACATGCGCTTTTGCCAGTGCATGCAAGCGCCGCTACGCGGCCACCCGAATCTTCAATCCCGGTTGAATAATGGTGCGCCCGGTGAGTTTGTTCCAGCGCAGCAGATCATCGAGATCAACGCCGAATTTAATGGCAATCGCAAACAGGCTGTCGCCGGCACGCACGGTGTACACGCTGTAGACGCGCGCTGTAGCAACGTCGGCTCGTTGCCTAGCCGGTGCGCTGACGCGCAATAGTGCTGCGTTGGTTGTCGGGTTTGGGCCATCGGCTTCTGGCGCAGTACCCGCGTCAAACGTCAATGCCTGCCCGACACTGAGACCATTTCCCGCCAGTTTGTTTTGCAATTTTATTTGATCCATGGACACGCCAAATCGTCGCGCGATGGAAAACAGTGTATCGCCCGCCTTCACCAGATAGTCGGGTGTGCCATGGGTTGCCGATGTGGCCACCGTCGAAGGTGCCGTTTTCGCCACTGGGTTGGCCGCCGCAATTGCCACCGCGGCCACCGGGGTCGCATCGATTGCGGCACCCGGGCCGCTGATATTTGATTCAACCGGTATCGCTCCGCTCGGCGGCAACGACGCCTTCAATGCATCGCGCCGGTCAAGTGTCGCGGTGATGATTTTGGCTTCCTTGTGCATCGGCACCATGATCGAGGCGTTTTGTGTGAACTTGCCCTTTTTTTCCGGCAAAGTACCGTTGGTGGCGCGCAGGTACGACGCTGTTAAACCGTATCGGCGCACCACGCTATCGACCGCTTCGCCGCGTTTGGCGTGTACCGTTTGCCATGACACCAGCGGGCCATCGAGTGATTGATACAACGCCATATTTTCCCGAAAAGACGCGGCCTTGTCGGCGGGCACCAGAAAGTAGCCGGTGCCGGAGGATGCCACCGGCCGATTGAACGCCGGATTCAATGCGGCGAATTCTTCTTCCGGCATTTCGGCGAGGCGCGCCGCAAGTTTTACGTCGATCTTCGGTGGTGCCGCAACCTTGCCGAAGTAGGGTCGATTTTCGACTGAATTGAGTTCGATGCCAAAATTGGATGGGGCAAGCACGATATTTCTTACCGCCAGCAGTTTCGGTACGTATTGGCGCGTTTCCGGTGGCAGTTTCAGGCTCAGGAAATCGGTCGGCAGGCCCTTGCGCGCATTTTTCTGGATCGCGCGCCCGACGCAGCCCTCGCCACAGTTGTAGGCGGCGAAGGCGAGCTCCCAAGAGTTAAACATGCCGTAGAGTTTTTGCAGGTAATCGAGCGCGGCGTGTGTTGAGAGCAGCACGTCACGGCGGTTATCGGTCATCCAATCCTGATGGAGGCCAAAGTTTTTTCCGGTGCTGGGGATGAATTGCCACATGCCGGCGGCTTTGGCGCGCGAATAGGCTTGCGGATTGAAGGCGCTTTCGATAATCGGCAGCAACGCAACTTCGGTCGGCATGCCGCGCCGCTCGACTTCCTCCACCACGTGGTAAAGATATTTTGCGCCGCGATCAACAAATCGCTGAATGTACTCGGGCCGGCTGGCATACCACTTTTCATGATTTTGCACGAGCGGGGTATCGAGTTCCGTCATCACGAACCCGCGCCGGACGCGTTGCCAAAGATCGGCGTCGCTGACCGGCGTCGTCGGAAAAAGTTCGACCGCGACCAGCGCCGGATTGGCTTCGATCACGCGCACGGCCGTCGGGTGTGTGCCGATGGGATTTGGCGCGACCGCCGCAGGTCTGGCGTCGATTTCGTCTTCTGCCGAGGCGGGCAGAATCGCGCCAAACGCCAGCAACAGGCAACCAAAAACACGCGCTGGAAGATTCAGGTTTTTAATTAAGTTCATCCTGCAAGTAATTGTTTTAATGTAGTTTAGTATTGATTTCAATCGGCTGTACGTCAACCGTAATGACAAGTTGTTTACAAGGTTAACGCAAAATCTTTGACCAGCCCACCCGGCAATCGTGCGGATCCGGTTGACCGTTCGCCGTAACTGGCCCCATCCAAAATCAAATCGCGCTCCGCCGTGAGGCCGATTAGATTATCTCCCAGTAGTCGATACGCCGAATCATCGAAGCGCATCACATTCAGTGGCGCAATGATTTCGCCGTTTTCAACCCAAAACGTGGCAAAACGGGTCATGCCGGTTATGCGGCAGGCTTTGCGATCCGAGAAATTCAGGTAATGAAGATTGCCGATGAGCAATCCGGTATGCAGCGATTTGAGCACATCTTTGCGCGCCAATTCACCGGCGGCCATATCCAACGCTTCGGGGCCTTCGCCGGCATGGGCCGCGTTGGTGTCGATGCCAAATTCGCGCGCCGAACGCGGGCTGATGAGTGCATCCGCGTGCTTTCCTCCATTGATCAACGTGACCGACGGCGGCTTGATGAATCCATCGGCCTGAAATCCGGGCGCGATGCCATCCGCGCTGTTTTCGCGCACATTTACGCTCGCATGCAACGCGACCGAGCCCTCTTCAAGCTTTAACAACGGGCTTTGTTTGTTGCGTTGCGCCTTGATGCCAAAAGATTCCCAACTCAGTAATTCGAGGATTTCATTCATCGCCGACGGGGCCAGATAGGCGCGATATTGGCCCGGCGGCAATTGCTTGGCGGGCCGTTTCAGAGTCTCGAGTTGGTCACGTGCCGTGGCCATTTTTCGGGTGAATTCGGCGTTATCCCAATCGGTGCCCGCATAGCTGCTTTTGACGGCTTTATCTGCCGTGTGATAAAGGCACCATTCAAAATTGAAATTATCGACGCGGTGCCAATTGCGCTGCCCAAGGGAATTGGCGAAACCTTTGTAAATGGTGCCGGCTGCGTAGAGGCCGACCAGATCCTGGCCTTGGCCCGCGCTGATTGCCTGATCTAGCACGTCGGCGTCGGCGGCGATGCGGGAAGTTCCAATTCGCTCGGTCGATTGCGGCGTCAGGTTGTAGAGCAGATAGGGATCTTCCGGCAAATCAGCCAAATCGCGGCGCAATGCGTCGACCACACCGGCAATTTGCGCGCAATCCGTGTCGCATTGGCCACATAGGGTCAGCTTCGATTCGGCGCGCCGATTTGATTTGATCAGGGAAATGGTCAAACTCGATTGCTTGATCGAACCCGCCTGACGCACCAGGCTCTTGTTGAAGCGGACAAAATGCGATTCCTCGGCGGAAAGATTGGCGAGAAAAACTTCGTCAGCGTGGATTTTGGTGTTGATGAAATCGGCGAGTTGGTGGAAGTAGGTTTGCATGTCTATGCTTCCGCCCCAAACACATCGATGCTTGAAAACTTGCACGCCGGGCTGGCGTGGCCCACGCGAATCACCTGATTCGGCTCGCCCTTGCCGCAAAACGGTGTGCCCATCACTTCCTGTGTTGCGGCATTGCCGACCATCGTGAGCGAACGCCAGAAGGTGGCGGAGATGCCGCGATAGTTCGGGTTTTTCACGATATGGCCGAGTTTGCCGTTTTCGATGACTTGCCCGATTTCGCAACCGAATTGAAACTTGTTGCGCGAATCGTCAATTGACCAGGAAACATTGCTCTTCATCAACACACCACGTTCAATGGAGGCGACCATTTCCTCCAGCGTGCAGGTGCCCGGCTCGATGTTGAGGTTCGCCATGCGGTCTATCGGCGCACGGTTCCAGGCGCAGGCACGCGAATTGGCGACACCGTGCAAGTCATATCCCGCCTGCCGCGCACGCGCCTCGGAAATGGTGCCGCCCAATGGGCGCATCAGCCGGCCTTTTTCGATCAGGAACGCTTTTTCCGCGCGCGCGCCATCGTCGTCAAACGCGAAGCTCGCGAATTGCTCGGCCATGCCGGGGTCGAACGTGACGTTGAGCAAATCGGATCCGTATTGATAATTGCCGAACATGTCGAGGGTGACAAAACTGGTGCCGGCGAAATTGCGTTCATCGCCGAGGATTCGATCCAGCTCCAGTGGGTGGCCGATCGATTCATGAATCTGCAACATCATCTGATCCGGCATGAGAATGACATCCATCTTGCCGGCTGGACAATTCGGCGCGGCAAGCAACATCAGCGCGTCTTCGGCTGTGCGTTTGCCGGCACCGTGAAAGCCGGATCGATCAATGATTTCCGCGCCGCCTTGCTGGCAAAAACCGTTATAGCGGCCGCCGAACGAACGCGTTTGCGCTTCCCCGTTTTCAAATGCCGTCACCGACAGTGACGGCACCATGAAATCCCATTCCTGATCGACCATCGCGCCGTCGCCCGTGACATAAAGCTGCCTGGTGTGCGTAGTCCAAAAATTCGCCGACCAATCGATGATGCGATCATCGATTTTGCTGGTCGCTGATTCGGCTTTCAGCATCTCAAATTTTTCGCGCTTGTTGGTGAGCGCGGGTCGTTGCAATCCCGTTTTGTAGTGACCCGAGGCCGAAGGCATGTTCAACGTTGAATAATCAATGACGCTGCGCCCCGCCGTGAGCCGCGCCCAATCGTGCGCGCGCGCCACCGCCGCACGCAACCCGGATTCGGAAAGATCACTGGTTGCGGCATAACCGTAGCCGCCTTTGTCGAATATGCTGATCATGGCGCCACGATCCACACAAGTCTGCGGCGGCTCAGCCACGTTTTGGCGCACGCTCAATTGCTCGGTCGATTCTTCGACAAATCGGAGTGAACAAAAATCGACGGCGGGAAGAATGCGTTTGAAAGTGGATTCGAAGGAGGCGGTCATGGTGGGATCTGTCTGATTGTCATGGGTAATTGTCTAAACGCTTTTGATCTTCATTTCCGCGATCGCGTACCCGTTAGTTAAACGCTAGCATCGGTGCGCCTTCCAGAGGCATTTGGCCTGAAACGCCGCGACAGTGCTAGACTTTGCTATGCGGATTTCGCCCGATCCATATCCCGCAATTCTCGCCGCAGTATCTTGCCCACATTGCTTTTTGGCAACGAATCGCGAAACACAATTGCCTTCGGATTTTTATAGCCGGTGAGATTTTTTCGGCAGTAATCGCCGACCTGTTCGACCGTCAGTGCCGGATCCTTTTTCACCACAAAAAGTTTCACTGCCTCACCGGATTTTTGGTCGGGGATGCCGATCACCGCGCATTCCATCACACCCGGGCAGGACGCCACCACGTCTTCAATTTCGTTCGGATAGACATTGAATCCCGACACCAGAATCATGTCTTTTTTGCGATCCACAATCTTGATGTGACCGCTGTCGAGCATCACGCCGATGTCGCCCGACTTGAAAAATCCATCCTTGGTCATGACTTTCGCCGTTTCGTCGTCGCGTTGCCAATAACCGCGCATCACCTGCGGGCCGCGCAGGCAGATTTCGCCGGGCTGGCCATCGGCAACCACGTTTTCATTGTCGTCGCGAATCGACACTTCGGTGGACGGCATCGGCATGCCGACGTCACCGGTGTATTCGGTGCTCATTGCGGGGTTGCAGGTGGCACCGGACGAGGTCTCGGTCAAACCAAATCCCTCGATGATCGGTGTGTTGGTCAACGCCAGCCATTTCTCCGCGACCGCGCGTTGCACCGCCATGCCACCGCCATTGGAGATTCGTAAATGTGAAAAATCAAGCGTGCGAAATCCGGCGTGGTTGACCAACGAATTAAACATGGTATTTACCGCAGGCAGCACATTGAACTTGTGTTTGCGCAGCACTTCCACCATGCCATCGATGTCGCGCGGGTTGGGGATGAGAATGTTCTGGCCACCCACCTTGATCGCGACCCACATGCAACTCACGAGGCAAAAAATGTGATACATCGGCAACGCCGAAACAATGATCAACGGATCCGGCGGCGGGCCTTTTGTCGCATCTTTCAAGGCGGGTTGCAGCCACTCTTCGGCAATCATTGAATTGCTGGTGATATTGGAATGCACCAGAATTGCGCCCTTGGCCACTCCCGTGGTGCCGCCGGTATATTGCAGGAACGCGATATCGTCGGGGCCGAGATTCGGCTTGGAAAGCGGCATGCCACGTCCGGCGTCAAGGGTGTCATTGAAATGCACGGCACCGGGCAAATTGAATGGCGGCACCGCCTTCTTGACGCGTCGTACAACGAAATTGGCAATCAGGCCTTGCGGAAAGCCGAGCAGATCACCGACGCTGGCGAGCACCACGGTCGTGATTTTTGTATGGCCGATCACCCCTTCAATCGTTGGCGCGAAATTCTCCAGAATGATGATCGCCTCCGCCCCGCAATCGTTCAGTTGATGTTCAAGTTCGCGCGGCGTGTACAACGGGTTCACGTTGGCGACCACATAACCCGCGCGCAGCACGGCAATGATTGCCACCGGGTACTGCAGCACATTGGGCATCATCAACGCGACCCGCGCACCTTGTTTCAGGCCGCGCGATTGCAGCCACGCCCCGAGCGCCTGCGAGAGCAGATCCACATCCTTGTAGGTCAGCGTCTTGTCCATGCAAGTGAAGGCGGGACGGTCGGCGTACTTGCGGAATGCCTCCTCGGCCATGGCCGGCAGCGAGGAGAAACGCGTTACGTCGATTTCAAAGGCAACACCGGGCGGGTAGTGTTTCAGCCACGGTCGACTGGCGATTATGGCAGTTGTGTCGGTCACCATTCTGTACCCCTCCTCGGTTATTTTTCGTGTTTTCGTGTCCCGCGCGCGCGTAAATAATGGCGAGAGGCGAAGCATGGCGAGACGTGAAGCATGGCAAATTATTTCACGACTTGAACTTTCATAGCCAAAATCTTCTCATTTCCGCAACAAAGTTTTTCCGGCCGACTTTGCCAATTCCCATTTGGCCAATGCGCCGC
>JANLQC010000558.1:0-1540 GCA_031367575.1 Betaproteobacteria bacterium
AATCCGGCATCGGTCGCGGATTGTTTGACATGGCGACACTGAACGCGATCAACGACAAGATGATGGAACAAGTGTTCCGCGCCGGCGGGCGCATCGATGCGATTTTTTTCTGTCCCTGCACGACCGAACAACATTGTCATTGCCGCAAGCCCGATACCGGCATGTTCGAAGAAATCGCGGCGCGCTACCAGATTGGTCTGGCGGGCACAGCGACCATCGGTGATTCACTGCGCGATCTGGAGGCGGGTGCCAACACCGGTTGCCTGCCGATATTGGTGCTGACGGGTAAAGGCAGGATGACGCGCGCCGACGGTGGCTTGCCGTCCGGCACGCGTGTGTTCGCCGATCTCTCGGCCGCGGCGGATGCGCTGATCGCGGAATCCGCGCGCGCCGCCGCGTAGCGCGCAATTGATCATGATATCGGCATGATTTTCGTTCGCTCGGTTCTGTTCTTCCTGCTCGCGATCCTCAACACGATTTTTTTCGGTTGTTTCGTGCTGCCGCTTTGCTTCATCCGCTTCGAGTGGGGTTACGACTCGGCGCGCGGCTGGGGTCTGGTCACGCTGTGGCTCGCGCGCCGTGTGTGCGGCATCGATTACACCATTCGCGGCCTTCAAAATATCCCCGCCGGGGCCTGCATCTCAATGGCCAAGCATCAGTCTGCGTGGGAGACGGTATTCATTCTCTGCACCATCCCGCGCGCGGTGTGGATCATCAAGCGCGAATTGCAATGGCTGCCGATCATCGGTTGGGTGTTGTACGCACTGAAGTCGATCGCCATTGATCGCAAGAGCGGCAAGCGCGCGGTCGATCAAATTGCCGAACAGGGGCGGGATCGGCTCGCGCAGGGATTGTGGATTTCGATTTTTCCCGAAGGCACGCGCGTGTCTCCCGGCAAGCGTGGGCGCTACGGAATTGGCGGTGCGTATCTGGCGGCGAAAACCGGCGCACCTATTTTGCCGATGGCGCACAATGCGGGCGAATGCTGGCGGCGCAACGCGTTTTTGAAATACCCCGGCAAAGTCACCGTGAGCATCGGCCCGTTAATTTTGACGGCGGGGCGCGAGCCAAATGAGATTATCAAGGACGTTGAAGAATGGATCGAAGCGGAAATGCTGACACTGCCGCCGGCCAGCGCATGAAAATGCGCGCACTTTTCGAGTCATCATGTTCTTCAAACTGAGAAAAATGATTGCCGGCAAACTGGTGGAGGCGACGGGCAATCGCACGGAGGATGACGAGCGCAGCATCGCGCTCGATGGCCGCCGTGTCGATTACAAACTGGTGCGGCGGCGCGGCCGGCGCGGCGTGGGATTAAAGATCGACGGCACCGGCATGTCGGTGGCCGCGTCGCTGACGACGCCGATTGCCAGCATCGAAGACATGATCGGCAAGAATGAAAATTGGGTGCTGAAGAAGCTCGATGAATGGTCACACCGCCGCATTCAACCGCAACGATGGGAAACCGGTGCCACCGTGCATTTCATGGGTGAGGCATTGACGTTGATGCTCGACGCCGGAGCCACGCGTGTCAATGTTG
>JANLQC010000393.1:0-1519 GCA_031367575.1 Betaproteobacteria bacterium
GGTACTCGCGATGATGGGCGGCTGAATGGCCATCGCGGCGTGCAGATCGCGTGACTGCCCCACGGCAACCACGGAGGGTTGCTGGTTCGCTAGGCACGGGGCACGCACCGCGAAATCCCTAGCTTGCCCCACGGCAACCACGGAGGGTTGCCGGTTCGCTAGGCACGCCGCGTGCGGCGCGAAGTCCCCGCCTCACTCCATGCAAAACACGTTTAACTTGTTGCCGTCCGGATCGCGAAAATAGCCGGCATAAAAACCTTCACCGCGCGGACCGGCGGCGCCTTCATCCCTGGCACCCAGCGAGATGGCTTTTTTGTAAAGCGCATCAACCTTTTCCTTGCTGTCGACCACCAGCGCCACCATCACCCCGTTGCCGACGGTGGCGGGTTGCCCGTCAAACGGTTTGGTGAGTCCGATGCCAGCCGACGTCGGGCTCGCCGACCAGGCGATGAAGCGGTCAGACTCCATGAAACGCTTGCCGCCGATGGTTGCCAGCAGTTCGTCGTAGAATTTGGCCGCACGTGCCAGATCGTTGGTGCCCAGCGTGACGTATCCGATCATGTCTGTTCCTCATGAAATGTATTGCGGGCCATCATCATAATGCAGGAATTGACCCGCGCCTCGCTTATGATGGCGGCATGATCCCCCCCCCGAGTCTCGATAGCGCCGCGCAGGAAATCCTCGCCTTCTGGTTTGGCGAAGGCAAAGAGCGCGGACAAAGCCGCGCGCAATGGTTCAAGAAGGATGATGCGTTCGACGCCGAAATTCGCAGCCGATTTCTGGCCACTTTTGAGCGTGCCACCGACGGCGAATTCGCCCAATGGATTCATCAGCCGCAAGCCTGTCTGGCGTTGATCGTCCTGCTCGACCAGTTTCCGCGAAACATGTTTCGCGGCACGCGGCGTGCGTTTGAAGCCGATCACATCGCACGCCGCGCCACGCGCCACGCACTGGCGAAAGAACATGACTGCGGCCTGCGGCCGGTCGAGCGCATGTTCATTTACCTGCCATTCGAGCACAGCGAACATTTGCCCGATCAGGAACTGTGTCTGCGGTTGATGATGGAGCTGTCGGTTTTTCGCGAAACGCGCGAGTTGCATGTGTGGGCGGAAAAACATCTCGTCATCATCCGCCGCTTCGGGCGTTTTCCGCATCGCAATGCGGCACTGGGGCGCACCTCCACCAATGAGGAAATTGAATTTTTGCAACAGCCGGGGTCGGGGTTTTAGCGGCGTTGAGCCTAGGACAAGATTGACATGCGCGCCACCGCTTTCATCGCCTCGGCCGGTCTGATCGCAATGAATTTGCTCACCGCGTGTTCCCACATCCCCACCGCCACCCCCTTGTTGAACGCTGATCGCTTCGCACCGATTGATGCCGCCATTGATTCCGCAGTCGCACGCGGCCAAATGCCCGGCGCGGTGTATTGGCTGGAGCGCAGATCATCGAGAGGTAACACGTCGTATCAGAAAGCCTACGGTCGCCATACCTTCGATGCGGATGCCGATGCAATCCAGCT
>JANLQC010000569.1:0-3733 GCA_031367575.1 Betaproteobacteria bacterium
GTTTCCCGACGCCGGAGATGTAGTGCCCGAATCCGGTGGGATCCGAAAGGTTCGCTGGCGGCGGGCTGGTACTGGCAAGTCTGGGGGTGTTCGTGTCATTTACTTCATGCGCACAGCCGGGGAAGAAATTGTGCTTCTGACTCTGTACGCGAAGGCCAAGACGGAAAATCACCGGCGCAAAATTAAAGGAGATTCGACGTGCCCTCGAAAACTAAACCACTCACAGATAAACAGCTTCGGGCCCATGAGGCCACGCGCGACCTTGCCGCCGAGTTACTCGAATCCGTGCGGCAAATGAAAGCGGGGAAAACTCAGGTAGTCCTCTCGCCTGCGGTTGAAGCTCGCGAACGTACTGGCCTGTCGCAGTCGCAATTCGCCACATTGCTGGGTGTGTCGGTGCGCACGCTACAGGGCTGGGAGCAAGGCCGCAAACAACCCAGTGGTGCCGCGCGTACCCTCTTGACTATTGCGCGAACCAATCCGAAGGCACTGTTGGCAGTGGCCGGCAAGTAGCGCAAGGCCGACACGAGGCATATCACGTCGCTCAAGTTTGCACCCTTCGGTCGCGGGAGGCTCAACAGCGGCACGTTACTTGCACAACCCCAGTATCGTCTCCTCCGCCGAACATTTCTTGACCGTCTTGCCCGCGGCTCCCACCGGGGAAGTTTTCGGTTTCTTTGCAAGACAGGCGCGAATTTCCTTGGTGGTCGGCGGATAGTAGGTCCAGCCCGGCCCCAGATTCGGCAGGGCCAGATCGACCTCGCGCCATTTCGGGTGGCCTTCCTCGCGCAGTTTGGAAAAATTCTTGCACAGCGACTTTCCGAAGCGCGCGAAGTGATCCACGGTGCCTTTCAGGTTGTAGTCGTAGGTCACCAGGAAAGCGCCGACTGAAATCGTCGTGAAATCCTGGGTGAACAGATTGGGATAGCTGCTTGCCAGCACGGTCGACGATGAATAGACGGTCAGGGGCGCTTTGCTCGTCGGGTGATTTGGGTCGAACTTGAGGAGCTTGATGAATTTTTGCGCTTCCGGTTTCATGTTGGCGATCAGCGGCGCGGGCTGGCCGGCGGCAACCACCACGACATCGACCGATTTGTCGGAAATCAACTTGACCAGCGCCTCTTCATTGGAGAGAAAACTCGCGTTCGCCTCCGGCACCGGTTCATTGAACATCATCCGGTAGAGCGTATGGGTGATAAGCGCGGCACCGCTGCCGACCAGCCCGCCGTTGATCTTGGCGTTCTTGATGTCGTGCAGATAATTGAATTCGGCATCGGCGCGCACGATGTAATGAATCTCGGTGTTGTAGAGCGGCAGGATGACCCGCAGCGGGCGGATGATGGAGGCGGCCTCGGTGTTGCCGCCGGCACCGCGGTCGATGAAGGCCTGGTAGACATCGGCCTGCACGATGGCGAATTTCACGCCTGGCTCATAGCGCAGCAATTTCACGTTTGCCGCCGAACCCGAGGTCGCCAACACGTCCAGATTGATGTCGGCATCGGGCGCGACAAATTTGGCGAGATCCTTGCCGATCGCGTAATAGGTGCCCTTATCCGAGGCGGTAACGATTTTGTATTCCGCGGCGGCCACCGCATTCAAGGGCATCGTGCCGATGAGGGAAAGTGCGGCAACAACGACGGCGCGGAATCGATTGGTTGTCATGTGATTACCTCTTTGAAGGATCCGGAGTACAAAGGCCAAGTGCCGCGACGGCTTCCGTGCAGGGTCCGATTGCGGGGGCGCGTTTTTCGAGACCGTTGGCGAGCTCCGGGCGCGGGCTTGGTTTCGCCGTATTTGATCGCGGTATGGCGGGTGGCGTTGTTGATGGTGCCGCAGATTCGCGCCTGGATTCGGCGTTGGGTTTCGTTGCGATCAATTCTGCGGGTACCGCAGTGGCACCATTGGCGGGACTGCTTTTCTGTGCGGGTGGTGTTGTGGCGGCGGGCGACGAAACAATGGGTGGGCCTTCGCCCGGCGTCCTGACGATGGTGCCGATGATGGCGTTGGTATCCGTTTTGAGGTCGGCGTTGCGGTCAACTTTGGTGGCGGCGCTGGCGGGCGGCGGTGCCTCCACGAGTGCCGGTTCGCGAACCTCCAGCACGGATCGTTGGCGGTAGGCAAAAAAGCTGGCGGCGGCAAATGCAACCAGCACAATGCCGACCACCAACGCATGGGGCCGCTGGCGCGCGGGCGGCTCGGCGATCACTTCGCCAACGACTTCGCCAACTATGTTGCCCACTACGTGGCCGACCACTTCCTGCGGCGGTGAAACGGACTCGATTTGCGTTCCGGGAGGCGTTGGTGCCGCGAGGGTGTTGAGTGCGGTGGCGGCACCTTCGCGCAATTCGCTGTGGCAGCGATAGCACGCGGTGTTCACGGTGATATCGTTCACCGCCCCGCATTGCGGGCACGGCATCAGATGCAGGGCTGCGCCGCATTCACCACAAAATTTTGATCCCGGCAGGCTCACGTGATCGCAATACGGGCATTGCGTGATCGGCTTGGCGAACGGTTTGGCAAGAGACGTGGCGGGTGACATGACGGCGTCGGCGCGAATCAAACTGTTGTTGGATTGCCCATTGTAGGGCGGTTAAGTGTGGGACGCCACTCTGGCGATGCAACCGCCGTCGCGCGCATTGCGTGCCAACGCGCATACCGGATCAGTGCGCTCAGAGTATCGCTGCGCGAATTCGCCGCGATAGCGCGTCAAACGCAACCACCATCAACACGATGGCGATTAATAGTGTGGCGAGCCGCCCCCACTGGAACAGCGACACCGCTTCCGACACCAGCAGCCCGAGCCCGCCGGCACCGATCAGCCCAAGCACGGTCGAATCGCGAATGTTGTATTCCCAGATGTAGAGATGGTTTGAAATGAAATTCGGCAGCAGCGCCGGCCACACCGCGAACATCCACACCTGGATTGGCGTGGCCCCGGTGGCGCGCACGGCTTCGAGCGGACGCATATCGAGGGTCTCGATGGATTCCGCGTAAAGCTTGCCCCAAGTGCCCATTGAATGCAAGGCGATCGCAAGAATGCCGGCCATCGGGCCGAGACCAATAATGCCGACAATCAACAGACCAAACACCAGTGTGTGAATCGAACGGCAGACATCGAGCATGCGCCGCGAGAGCCACGCCGCCATCACCGGCGCATGCATGTTTTTAGCGGAAAGAAAACCGAGCGGTGCACCGAGAATTGCCGCGAGCAGTGAACCGAGCGTGGCAATTTTCATTGTGGTCCAGATCGCCCCGCCCAAGCTCCTGATAAACGCAGCCTCGGTTTCGCGCCGATCCTCAACGCGCAACACCCGACCGTCGTCGGATTTGTATTCCAATTTCGGATCGCCGAACCAAACGTCGATGAAGCTCGGTCGCGACAGTTCGCCTGCGGTGGCGAGCAGATTTTCCCAGGGCTTGCGGCCGAGCGACAAATCGCCTGCGCGGTACAGGCTCATCAGGCACGCCGCGACCAGCAGCGCATAGATGGCCAACAGCAACGCACTTTTGCGGCTGGAGAAGCCGGGCAGGCGCGCGCGGCGCGGTGACGCCAAGGCATCGCTTGCCGGAATATTCTGAGCGGCGATAGGTGATCGTGCAGTCATATTTGAAACAGGGTCATCCTAAGCGCAGCGAAGGATCTCGTCATATCAGCCGATCCTTCGCTGCGCTCAGGATGACAGTTTCCGGATGGGAAATTGCCGAATTTCACCTACGCACCCACGCACCTACC
>JANLQC010000574.1:0-5930 GCA_031367575.1 Betaproteobacteria bacterium
CATCCGGATGCGCGTGCAAGGCAACACCGAGTGCCGCTGCCGCACTTTGCCGCGTGTAATCGTCCGGGGTCGCGCCGATGCCGCCGAAACTGAACACGATATGGTCACTCGCGAACGATTGCTTCAGTGAGGCCACAATGCGCGCCGGTTCATCGCCGATGTACTGCGCATGCGAAAGTTCAAGCCCGCGCGCCTTTAGCGTTTCGATGGCTTTCGACAAATGCTTGTCCTGGCGTTTGCCGGAAAGAATTTCGTCGCCGATGATGAGGGCGGCAATGGTGCGCATCAAATGGACAGAATTTCAATCAATTCGACATCGAAAATCAGCGTCGCATTGGGTGGAATCACGCCGCCCGCGCCGCGCGCGCCATAGCCGAATTCAGCCGGGATGATCAGCGTGCGTTTGCCTTTCGCTTTCATGCCAGGCACGCCCTGATCCCACCCCTTGATCACGCGCCCGCCGCCCAATGGAAATTTGAACGGCATATTGCGGTCAACCGAGCTATCGAATTTCATGCCCTTGCCGCCGGGCTGCGACGGGTCGTAAAGCCAGCCGGTGTAATGCACCGATACGCCTTTGCCATTTTCCGCCGCCGCGCCCTCGCCGACCGCGTGCTCGATGATCGTGAGCTCTGTTGGTGCGGCGGGCAAGGCATCCTGCGCCGAGATCTGGACAGGCGGTGCGGACGGGGGCGCAGACAGCGCAGACGTGGCGGGTGCTGAATTTGCGGGTGCTGAATTGGCGGGCACCTTGTCGCGCGTCCCCAGTATGGCGAGCAACTCAACATCAAAAATCAACGTCGAATTGGCGGGAATTTTTGGCCGCGCGTTGTCGCCATAGGCGAGTTGCGGCGGGATGATCAGCGTGCGTTTGCCGTTCGGTTTCATGCCAACGATGCCGCGCTCCCAGCCCTTGATCACTTTGCCGACGCCGAGGAAAAATCCGATGGGGACTTGTTTGGTCATGGATGAATCGAACATTTCGCCTTTGCCGTCCGGCTTGGTCGCATCAAAGAGCCAGCCGGAATAATGAACCTGTACGGCGTCGTCGGTCTGGGCGGCCTTGGCGTTTTTGTCACCGACGACACGATCAACCATGGTCAATTGCTTGACCGTTTTGGGCAGCTTTTGTTTGGGCGTGAGTTTGATGATGGCGTTTTCATCGAACGCCGCGGCCGGCTTGCCTTTGGCGGGATCGGTCGCGCCAACCGCGCATGTGGAAATGAACATCGACGCCGCCGCCAACGACATTGTTGCCGATAACAAAACAGTTCTAAACGCTTTCATGAATTTTCCTGCGAAAAGTTGGAAGAATAATCGGGACAAACTACACCAATCGTCATTCAAGCGTACGCGGGAATGACGGTTATGGAATTGACTTTCTATTGCGCGGACTTGCAACGATCCCTTATCGTCCGCGCGCCACACCCTCGCGGCGCGGATCGGCGCCTCCCTGCCAGCCTTGCCCAGTTCGCATGATGCCATGCAATCCGCTGTTCATCTCGATGACACGAACCTCATGTCCCATAGATTGCAACGCGCCGCCCAAGTTCTCGATGGACGTGTCTTTTTCAAGTTCGGTCGGGCCATTGCGGCTGCCGAAATTGGGCAGCGACACGGCCGCTTGCATGTCCATGCCCCAATCGAGCGTGGCGATCAGCGTCTTGGCGACGTAGTAAATCATCGGCGGACCGCCGGGGCTGCCGAGCACCATGTGCAATCGGTTGTCGGCATCGAATACCAGGGTCGGCGCCATCGCACTGCGCGGACGTTTGCCGGGATGAACCGCATTGGCGACTGGTTTGCCATTGCTGGTCGGAAACATCGAAAAATCGGTCAATTGATTGTTGAGTAAAAAGCCGTGTACAAAAATCCGGCTGCCGAGCCCGGATTCAATCGAGGTCGTCATCGACACCGCATTGCCCAGCTTGTCGACAATCGACAGGTGGCTGGTGGACGCAAATTCGAGCGCCTCGCCATCGGCCATCGCCACTTTTGTCCCGACCGGCGCACCCGCCTCGGCGCGGCCCATTGATTTTTCGATTTTGATTAGCGCGCTGCGGCTGCGGCCATAAGCAGGGTCGATCAATCCCGCCACCGGCACATCGGTGAATCGATCATCACCGGCAAATCGCTCGCGATCAGCGTAGGCGAGGCGCTCGGCTTCCGCGATGAGATGAACCGCTTCGCGGGATCCGGGCCGCAGTGCTTTCATGTCGAAGCGTTCCAGCATCGAAAGTATTTGCTGAATCGCAATGCCTGCGGCGGACGGCGGGGGCACACCGCAAAGTTTGTAGGCACGATATTTGCCGCACACCGGTTCAGTGGTGCGGGCGCGATAGTCGCGCAGATCCTGCGCCGAAAGTGTGCCGGGGTTGGTCGGATGATTGCGCACCGCCGCCGAAATATCGCGCGCGATATCGCCGAGATAAAACGCATCGCCACCTTCGCGTGCGACGCGTTTCAGCACTAAAGCGAGCGCGGGATTTTTGAGTATCGTGCCGGCTGCTTTTGGCGCACCGTCGGGCAAATAGAAATAGGCGCGTGCGCTCGCGTCGGCCTTGAGTGCGGTGTCACGCGCGATCTGCGCGTGGGTGCGCAATGACATCGGAAATCCTGTTTCGGCCAACGCGATGGCGGGCTCAAACAATTTTGCCCACGGCAATTTCCCATGGCGCACATGCGCAAGCTCCAGCATCCGCAATACGCCCGGCACGCCGACAGACCGGCCACCGACGACCGCGTTGAAGTAGCGGATCGGCTTGCCTTCCTTATCGAGAAACAGTTCCGGCGTGGCGCCCATCGGCGCGACTTCGCGGCCATCATAGGCGCTGACGGAATCTTTCTTTGCATCGAAATGCAGCATGAATGCACCGCCGCCAAGGCCCGACGATTGCGGCTCGACCAGATTCAATACCATCTGCACCGCGATGGCCGCGTCGGTGGCGCTGCCACCGGCGTCGAGCATTTTCAATCCGGCATCGACCGCAAGCGGATGTGCGGCCACCACCATGTAACTTTTGGCGGTGACCAATTTTTTTTCGGTGTAGCCGGAGGCAGGTTCGGGGGCGGGCGTATCCGGGGCGCGTTGCGCGAACACGTCACAGGCAAAGAGCGCGGCAAAAATGGAGGCGACGCAAATCCCTGTCAATCTCCCTTTTTCAAAGGGAGAAGTGCATCGACTGATAAGCGGCGATTTATGTTTTGCGGCGAGCATTGAACGAAAAAACACCACGTCCATTGTTTCGCAAACTCAAACGTTGATGCAAAGGTATTTGATCTCCAGATAGTCCTCGATGCCGTATTTCGATCCTTCACGGCCCAAACCGGATTGCTTGACGCCGCCGAACGGCGCGACTTCATTGGAGAAAATGCCGGTGTTGATGCCGACCATACCGGTTTCGAGCGCTTCACCAACACGAAACACCCGACCGACATCGCGCGCGAAAAAATAAGCAGCGAGACCGAATTCGGTGTCGTTGGCGAGTGCAATGCCGTCGGCTTCGGTGTTGAATTTGATCAGCGGTGCAATCGGCCCGAATGTTTCCTCTTTCGATACCATCGCCGTCATCGGTACACCCGTCAACAGGGTGGGCTCGAAGAAACGTCCTCCCAGCGCGTGGCGCTTGCCTCCAACCAATACTTTCGCGCCTTTGGCAATCGCGTCCGCCAAATGCGCTTCCACTTTGGCGAGTCCCTGTTCATCGATCAACGGGCCGAGGTTGACACCCACATCGGTGCCGCGCCCCACTTTCAACGTCCCCAAACGCTTGGCAACTTTTTCCGCGAAAGCATCGTACACGCCCGCCTGCACATAGATGCGATTGGCCGATACACAAGTCTGCCCGGCATTGCGAAATTTGCACGCCATCAGGCCGTCGGCGGCGGCATCGAGATCGGCATCGTCAAATACCAGAAACGGTGCATTGCCACCGAGTTCGAGCGAAAGTTTTTTGATGGTGTCGGCACTTTGGCGCATCAGGATGCGGCCAACTTCGGTGGAGCCGGTAAATGAAAGTTTGCGCACGACCGGATTCGCGCACAGCTCCATGCCGATCACCGGCGCCGAATTGGCGCTGCCGGTGACAACGTTCAACACGCCTTTCGGAATGCCCGCGCGGTGCGCAAGCTCCGCCATGGCAAGCGCGGAATACGGCGTTTGTTCGGCCGGTTTCAACACCATCGTGCAGCCGGCGGCAAGTGCCGGCCCGGCCTTGCGCGTGATCATCGCGTTGGGGAAATTCCACGGCGTGATCGCGGCGGTGACGCCGATCGGCTGCTTGATGACGATGAGGCGCTTATCCGCCATGTGTGGCGGAATCACATCACCGTAAATGCGTTTGCCTTCTTCCGCAAACCACTCAATGAATGACGCGCCATACATGATTTCGCCCTTGGCCTCGGCGAGCGGTTTACCCTGCTCGGTGGTGAGAATCAGCGCGAGATCGTCGGCGTTCAGCAGCATTAAATCGTACCAGCGGCGCAACAGGATTGAACGTTGCTTGGCGGTCTGTGCGCGCCATGCAGGCAGCGCGGCGTTGGCGGCGTCAATGGCGCGCCGCGTCTCAGCCTCACCGCAATCGGGCACGCTGCCGATGATGCCGCCATCGGCCGGATTGTCAACGTCAAAACGCGCTCCCGAAGCCGCCTCAACCCATGCACCGTCAAGGTAACTCTGATTGCGGAAAAGTGACGGGTCTTGCAGCGTGGGAAACTTCATTTCATTGCGGGCATTCATGTGAGGCTCCAGAGTAAATTAATATTGGGCGGCTACGCGGTAAGTTGAAAAATTGGTCTGCATGCGATGCCAGGCGAGCCAGCCCGCCAACACCGCCTGTAGAAGCGCACTCGCACATTGTGCCGGGAAATTGCCGGGGACAATGGGAAACACCCATTCGGCAAGCGCCTTGAATCCGATCGCACCCAGCACCCCGGGCAAAATCCAATCCAGCACCAGCATGTAGACCAGCGTGGTGCCGACGACGCGCTTCGGCTGCGGCGCGGCGGCGAAGAACAGGAATATCGCGGTGTCGCGCGCGACCAGCAATGTCCACGGGATCACGGTGCCGGCGAAGTCGCGCGGGGCACCGTCGGTGCCGATGCCGCTTACCGCGAAGTAAACCGCGCACAGGACGGCGAACAGCCATGCCACCGGCCAGCAGGGCATTTCCTGACTCGCGCGCCGCCATTGCCGGGCACGGATTTGTTGCCGCATCCGGCGCAATACCAGCGGCCCGGTCGACTCGGTGAACAACATGACATACGTTGCCAGCAAGCCCGCCATCACACCCACGAAAGCGAGCGCGCGCACCCGTGTGACGTCGCCATGAGACGCGGCATCGGCGTTGGCCAATCCGCCAGCGTAGGCCACAATGAAGGCCAGAAACGCGAGCCACACGAGAGGTGTCGTGCGTACCGCGAGGCTCTGGCACATCGCCCGATAAGCGCCGAGAACCGCCCACGCCGCGAATGCGAGCGACGAGGCGAGCAGAAAATTGAGGCCGTCGAATTCCGCGCCATACCAGCGCGGCATGTCTCTTTCGCCCCATGCCCGCGCCATCGCGAATGGCACGACGTACATCAGCAACAATAACGGCAGCACACCAATCGAGCGGCGGGGGGCGACCGCGCCGTTGCGGCACAAATGCAGCGCGGCGGCGATGGTGGTGGCGTGCGTCATGATGGCGATCAACACCATCGACAACGCAAACTTGAACGGTGAATTGAGCTTTGCCGCCATCGGTGTCGCCATAAACACGCCGAGGCAAATCAGCCCGCCGTACCACGCAAATACGGTCGCGCCAAATAATTTTCCCCACGTCATGGTCCACGGCGCGAGCGTCGACAGGCGTTGCCAATCCCAGGTCTTGTCGGTGATTTCATCGATGATCGAATTGCCCGCGAGCCGGGCACCCCAAAACATGGTCAAC
>JANLQC010000650.1:0-3038 GCA_031367575.1 Betaproteobacteria bacterium
GACGCAAGTGGGAAAACCCGATCAAATTTCAATTCAAAAAAATTGTCATCCTGAGCGCAGCGAAGGATCTGGTTGCGGCGAGATCCTTCGCTGAGCTCAGGATGACATCTACCAATTGGGCGAATATTTACAACGAAAGCATCAATGCGCGTTGACTGAAATGACGGGAATTCATGCGTGATGGCAACATCGAAACTCACCATCCGGCGCGGCTTGCAGGGCATTTGTACCTGAAACACCGCTCCCAATGGCGATCCGCGTATTCAAATGCGGGGTAGATGCCGGCACAATCAACAAACCTCAAACAACCCCGCCGCCCCCATCCCGCCACCGATGCACATCGTCACCACCACATATTTCACGCCGCGCCGTTTGCCTTCGATCAGCGCGTGCCCGACCATGCGCGCGCCCGACATGCCGTAGGGATGGCCAATGGCGATGGCACCACCGTTGACATTCAAACGTTCATCGGGAATGCCCAATTTATCGCGACAGTAAATCACTTGTACCGCGAACGCTTCATTCAATTCCCACAAGCCGATGTCGTCCACTTTCAATCCGGCGCGCTCAAGCAATCGCGGCACCGCGAACACCGGACCGATGCCCATTTCATCGGGCTCGCAACCGGCGGTGGCGAAGCCGCGAAAAATTCCCAGCGGCGAGAGCCCGCGCTGCTCGGCGAGTTTCGCGTTCATCACCACTGACGCTGAAGCGCCATCGGAAAATTGGCTCGCGTTTCCGGCGGTGATCACGCCACCCGGCATCGCCGAGCGAATTTTGGCGACACCTTCGAGGGTCGTATCGGCGCGAATGCCTTCATCCTCACTCGCGGTGACTTGGCGCGTACCGAGCGCGCCGGTCTTGGGGTCGGGCGCACCCATCGTCACCGCCATCGGCGCGATTTCATCTGTGAATTTTCCCGCCGCACGCGCCGCCGCCGCACGTTGCTGGCTCCTCACGCCGTACGCGTCCTGCAATTCTTTGGCCACACCGTAGCGCTTGGCGACAATCTCGGCCGTTTCCAGCATCGACAGGAAAAAATCCGGGCGATGTTCGACCATCCATTCGTCCTTCAGATAATTCATGTTGATGGTGGCTTGCACACACGATATCGATTCGACCCCGCCCGCGACCATCACCGGCACCTTGTCGGTGATGATGCGCTGCGCGGCAATGGCGATGGCTTGCAGGCCGGAGGCGCATTGGCGATCCACCGTAGTGCCGCCCGCCGTCACCGGCAGGCCCGCGCGCATGGCGGCGTAGCGGCCGATGTTGAGACCGGTCGCACCTTGCGGCAGCGCGCAGCCCAACACCACGTCTTCGATTTCGGCCGGATCAACCCCGGCGCGTTTCACGGCGTGTTCAATGGCGTGGCCGGCCAGTGTGGCCCCGTGCGTCATGTTGAAACTGCCGCGCCAGGATTTGCCGAGCGGGGTGCGGGCGGTGGAAACGATTACGGCGTCGGTCATGATGATTCCTTGTCAATTGAGTTCGCGGGCGCAGGCTCGGACAAATAAAGGCTACGCGTTGAATGATTTGCCGTCGGCAGCAAGTTTGGTTAACAGAGGTGCCGCCCGCCAGAATTTATCGTCGGCCTTTTCATTGCGCGCGAAACCTTCGATGGCGCGCACCACGTTCATCAGCCCGAGGCTATCGGCGTATAACATCGGCCCGCCGCGATAGGCGGGAAATCCGTAGCCGAAGATATAGACAATGTCGATATCGGAGGCGCGTTGCGCGATGCCTTCCTCCAGAATGCGCGCGCCTTCATTGACCAGCGCGAACACGCAGCGTTGCACAATTTCCGTGCTGCCGATTTTGCGGGCAACGATGCCGCGCACCTTGCGATGCGCGTCAACGATGGCACTGACCGCCGGATCGCTCAGTGCGTCGCGCCGGCCTTTTTCGTAGCGATACCAGCCCGCGCCGGTTTTCTGCCCGAAGCGGCCCAGTTCGCACAATGCGTCGGCAATGGCGGCGGCACCCGATGCCTCGTTTGGATTTTCAGTGCGACGGCGTTTGCGAATCGCCCAGCCGATGTCGTTACCCGCCAAGTCACCCATGCGAAACGGCCCCATCGCCCAGCCAAATTCTTCCAGCGCCGCGTCGATCTGTTCAACCGTGGCACCTTCCTCCAGCATGCTGATCGCTTCGCGCGAATAGCCTGCGATCATGCGGTTGCCGATGAAGCCGTCACATACGCCGGAAATCACCGCCGTTTTGCGGATTTTTTTTGCCACTTGCATGATGGTCACGAGAACATCGTCGGCCGTCTTGGCACCACGCACCACTTCCAGCAATTTCATCACGTTGGCCGGGCTGAAAAAATGCGCGCCGACCACATCTTGCGGGCGCTGGGTGAATTCTGCGATCTGGTTCAAATCGAGCGTGGAGGTGTTGGACGCGAGAATCGCGCCGGGCTTGCAGACGGCATCGAGTTTTTCAAATACCGCTTGCTTGACACCCATTTCTTCAAACACCGCTTCGATCACCAGATCGACATTCGCGAAATCGTCATAGTTCAACGTCGGCTTCAACAGCGCCGCCTGTGCAGCGGCCTTCTCAGCCTTCATCTTGCCTTTCTTGACGCGACCTTCAAAAAAATCGTTGATGTGTTTTACGCCGCGATCAAGTGCTTCCTGTTTGGTTTCCAGAATCACCGTCGGGATTCCCGCCAATAAAAAGTTGATGGCGATGCCGCTGCCCATGGTTCCCGCGCCAATCACACCGACACTTGCAATCGCGCGCGGCTTGACACTTTCGGCAACCCCCACCACCTTCGAGGCCTTGCGCTCGGACAAGAACAAGTGGCGAAGGGCACGCGATTCTTCACCCATATACAAATCGATGAACAATTTGCCTTCGACCTTGATGCCTTCATCAAACGATTTGGTCAGCGAGGCTTCGACGGCATCGATGCATTTCAGCGGTGCCGGATAATTTTTCGACATGGCACCCACCGCGTTCCTCGCAAACATGAACAGTGCATCGGCTTTGGGATGGCTCACTTTCAAATCGCGCACGCGTTTCAGCGCGCG
>JANLQC010000661.1:0-4100 GCA_031367575.1 Betaproteobacteria bacterium
CACACCGACGCCCGCGACAATGCGCGTGGTGCAAATCGAGCCCGGGCCAATGCCGACCTTCACGCAATCGGCACCGTGATCCATCAGCGCCAATGCCCCCGATGCCGTCGCGATATTGCCGCCGATCACGTCCACATTCGGAAAATGTTTTTTCACCCACTTGACGCGGTTCAACACGTTTTTGGAATGTCCGTGCGCGGTATCCACCACCAGCACATCGACACCGGCCGCGACCAGCAATTCCACACGCGCGTCCGTCCCTTCACCAATCCCGACCGCCGCGCCGACCCGCAGGCGGCCCATGTCATCCTTGCAGGCGCTGGGATGCTCACTCGATTTCAGCACGTCTTTCACCGTAATCAGGCCGCGCAATTCAAACGCCTTGTTCACCACCAGCACGCGTTCCAGCCGATGCTTGTGCATCAGCGCCAGCGCCTCTTCGCGCGACGTGCCTTCTTTCACCGTGACCAGTTTCGCTTTCGGCGTCATCACATTCCTGACCGGTTGATCGAGTTTGGTTTCAAACCGCAAATCGCGGTTGGTGACGATGCCAACCACCTTCTTGCCCTCAAGTACCGGCAGGCCGGAAAATTTGTGCTTGCGGGTTAGCGCAATCACATCGCGCACACTCATGCCGGGCGAAACGGTTATCGGGTCTTTCACGACACCACTCTCGAAGCGTTTCACTCTCAGCACCTCCGCCGCCTGCGCTTCGGAGGTCATGCTTTTATGAATGATGCCGATGCCGCCTTCCTGCGCGAGCGCAATCGCAAGACGCGATTCGGTCACTGTATCCATCGCGGCCGAAAGCAACGGAATATTGAGCGTTATCCTGGAAGTGAGGCGAGTGACGAGCGAAACGTCGCGCGGGAGAACGGAAGAATGTGCGGGGATCAACAGAACATCATCGAAGGTCAGGGCTTTCTTGACGACTTTCACGTTTTCGACTCCGACAAAATCGGCATTATACGCGAGCCGGTAATTTCGCCAAAATGCGCTTAAAATTTGAGCAACCTTGGTGCATTTTTGACGGATTTTTGGCGCATTTTTGATTGACGCGGCGGGTATTTACGATTACCTTAGCGAAATCAGGCGAGGTATTATGGCTAACCCTTTGACGATAAATGCACTTTTGGTCGTTTTTGCCGATCGTCAGGGATTAATCCGACCGACCGTTTCGAGGCGTTTGCAAATGGCTGCGGCAAGCATGCTGGGACTCACAGGTTTTTTGGGCGGATGTGCCATGCCCGAGGCACCGAAGGCAATGATTGCGCCGACGACCGCGACCGCGCCAACGGTCAAGCCGACCGCATTGACCGAAGAGGCGGACGCCGCCTTGAAAGCGGCCGAGCAGAACGTGATTGAAGCGCGGGTAAAGCGCGCGCTGTGGACTGCCGCCGTGGAACACTTGAACAAAGCGCGCGCCGCCGCACAGGTTTTCGATAGTTCGGCCACGCTGGTACACGCAAAGGAAGTGGTCGCGTTATGCATACTCTCCATCAAACAAACCGCGCTTCCACCGGTAACGTGGTAGCCAAAACCATATGTCGTGAAATGTTGCAAGGAACCACAAAATGAAATCTCCAATTCAATTATTTATTGCCATCGCGATTCTGCTGGCGACCGCCACCGTCGCCGCACAAGTCTACAAGTGGGTTGACAAGGACGGTCAGGTGCAATACTCCGATACGCCGCCACCACCGGGTGCCACCAAGGCGGAAGCCAAAAAAGTGGACACGGGATCGGTGGCCCCGGCATCAACGGCCCCGACACTGGAAACCCGCGCCAAGAATTTTGACAAGCGGCGAGCGAGCGAGGCTGAAAAAGACAAGAAAGCCGCCGAGGCGCAAAAGAAGGCGGATTTGGACGCGGAGAACTGCAAAAACGCGAATATGCGGATTCGCGATATCGAAAGCGGTCGGCCACTTAAGCAATTGAATGAACAGGGCGAGTCCGTCTACATGAGTGACGAGACCCGTCAAGCCGACCTCACTCAGGCGCGTGCCTTGGCGGCGACTTCGTGTAAAGGCTGATTGATGCGCCATCCGTTTCACGCTTTGGTTGGTAACGAAGTGCGTGAAACGGCGGTGCGCCGCAAATTCGCGGCATTGTTGGCCGGCGTTGTTTGGATCTGGATCGGGATCTGGCTCGCGGCGAGCCACACCGCCAGCGCGCAAGACCCGGTATTGCGGGACATCGAAGTGCGCTCTTTTCTGGGTGAACACTTGAATCTGCGAATCGCCCTCGCGGCCTCAACCGAGACCGTCAGCAACGCGATTTGCCAAACTGTCATCGACAGTGATCGTCGCGAAAATGTTTTGCGAGGCAGCGATCTCATTTTGACGATGGTCGAACTGCGCGAAACGCGCTATCTTCAGGTGCGCAGCCGCGCGCCGTATCTTGAACCGGTCGCGCGCTTTTCACTCAGGATCGGGTGTCCGGGCGAACCGATTGTCGATCGCGCATTCACGGTGTTACTCGATCCGCCGCCGTTCACCGCGCCGGTCACGTTGGCGGTCATCGCGGACGTCCCGGCAGGCACTGCGGCTGGCGAGCCGCCGCGAGCCGGCAAACAGGCGAAGGCCGGGCGCGCCAAGCCGGTTGTGCCGGTCGCGGGCACCTGGGCCGTTCGTGAGGGTGATACGCTGGAAACGCTGGCCAAGGGCATCCACCCGAAAAATCGCAGCCGTCAGCGGCAATTTGTCACGGCGCTGCGGGAACTCAACCCCGCTGTCGCGCCACTCGCGGACGATGCACCGTTGGCATCGGGCAGCCAGTTGGCGTTGCCGGATTTGCAAACACTTTCGGGAATTTTGCCGAGCGATGTGGTGGCACACGCAAAAGCTGTACCCGCCAAGGCGGCACCCGCACGCGAAACAACAAAAGCAACACCGGCACGCGCACCGCGTCCCGCCATCGCGAAGGCGGCGGCGAAACCGATTGCCGACGCACCTGCGGCGCGCGCGCCACTGAAACAGGTTGCTCCGCCTTCCGCGCCGACGGCACCGGTCGCCGCCGCCAAACCGTCCGCACCCACGCTGCCATCGCCACCGACGAAAGCGCCTGCGGCGGGCGTGACCCCAAGTCCCAAGACTGCGTCGCGAGGTGATGGATTCCAGCTTCGCCTGTCCGGTTCGGAAATGGATTTGTCGCGTAGCCGCAATGTCACCGACGAGCAGCGACGCCAACTGCGTGAAAAACAACTCGTGCTTGATTCCGACGATCAAGTCGCCGCCTTGTTGTCATTGAAAAATACCGTCAAGCAACTCGAACAGCGTCTCAATGAAATGCAACTCAAGCTGGCGGCGGTGCCCAGCGCAATTGCGCCGGTAACGACTGCCGTTTCACCTGCACCATCTGTTGCCTCGACATCTGCCTCGACATCAGCCTCGACGTCTGCCCCAACATCGGCTTCCACTTCAGCACCGGCGACAAAGGAACCCGCGACATCGGTCGCGCCGGAAGCGGCAAACTCTGCAGCACCGGTCATGGCCGCTGCACCGCCATCAGCAGCGCCATCAGCACCATCACCATCAGCACCACCATCAGAAACCAAGCCCGCGCCGGTCGTGGCACCACCCGCCAAGCGCACGGCACCAGAGCCCAGTGCGACCGATTCGTTGTTGAATGTCATGCCGTCGCCATTGATGACCGGCGGAATCATTGGTGTGCTCCTGCTGTTATTTTCCGCCTGGTTTTGGTCGCGCCGTAATCGCAACCATGCGTCAACTCCATTGGGCAACTTACAAGAACCGCAGCCGGCATCCGCCTACCAATCACCCACACCGCCCCGCGACGAGGAACCATTCAGCAACGCCGCGCCACCGGTCGCCGCCATTGATCCGCCCTCGCCCTCGCGTTCGCCTTCGCAACCGTCAGCACCTTCCGCACCGTCGGCACCGGACGCCGACGCCTACCTGCAAACGACTCGCACTCTTGCCATTGAGACACCCGCACCGAACGAAAGCTACGGTCAGGTCGATGCACCCGTTGTCTTTGACGACACGCCGGCGCGCTTTGAGGTTGACGCGCGGCCCGCAACCACGGTCGATTTTCTGGTCGGCATGGATGACCAGCAGCCTGAGGATCGGGTGCGCCGC
>JANLQC010000416.1:0-1978 GCA_031367575.1 Betaproteobacteria bacterium
GTGGGCTCATCGCAGACCAGAACTTCCGGGTTGGATGAAAGCGCGCGCGCAATCGAGATGCGCTGGCGCTGGCCGCCGGAAAATTCGTGTGGAAATTTTTCGGCGTCCAGCGGCGAGAGGCCGACCTGCGTCAGCAATTCATCAACGCGCCTTTTGAGTTGCGCGGGATCGCTGATCAAGTGGTGTGAAAGAATCGGCTCGGCGATGATCTTGCCGACCCGCCAGCGCGGATTGAGACTCGCGTACGGGTCCTGAAAAATCATCTGGAAACGCTTGCGGTATTTTTCGCGATTGTCGGGGATCGCCATGTCGGCACCCTCGAAAATAATCGAGCCGCGTGACGGCTCATAGAGACCGCAAATGACGCGCGCCACGGTCGATTTTCCGCAACCGGATTCGCCGACGAGTGCCAGCGTCTCGCCGCGATTGATGCTGAACGAAACGCCATCCACGGCATGCAGAATTTGTTTGGGCTGGCCCTCGATAACACGGTTCAGCCACGGTTTTGAGACATCGAATGACATCGCGATGTCGCGGACATCGAGCAGGATTTTCTCATTCGTGGCGCTCATACGGGCACCGTGAACGCTTTGACGGTTGTCGCATGCAGCCAGCACGCGGCGTTTGTTTTTCCGGCAGGCAACAGACCGGGGCGTTCGGTTTCGCAGCGATTGCCGGGAATGTCGGCCTTGCGATTGCAACGCGGATTGAATGCGCAACCGGAAGGAATCGCGGTCAGGCGCGGCATCGAACCATCGATTTGCGCGAGACGTTCATTGTTGTCACCGACATTGGGAATCGCGCCCATCAGGCCGATCGTGTACGGATGCTGCGGATGATGGATCACTTCGGCGACCGGGCCGATTTCGGCGATGCGGCCGGCGTACATCACCGCCACACGATCGGCGGTTTCGGCGATCACGCCCATGTCGTGCGTGACCAGCATCACGGCGGTGCCGTGCTCGCGCCCAAGCCGCTTCAACAGCGTAATGATCTGCGCCTGGATCGACACATCGAGCGCGGTGGTGGGCTCATCGGCAATGATCAGTTTCGGCTCGGCGGCGAGCGCCAGCGAAATCACCACGCGCTGGCGCATGCCGCCGGAGAATTGGTGCGGATAGGCGTCAATGCGTTTTTCGGCTGCCGGGATGCCGACTTCCTGCAACAAGGCGATGGCGCGGTCGCGCGCTTCGCTCTCACTGACATCGAGGTGCGTGCGAATGGTCTCGATAATTTGCCGCCCGATGGTATAGAGCGGATTCAATGAGGTTAGCGGATCCTGAAAAATCGCGCCGATTTCGCGGCCGCGGATTTTGCGCATCTCTTCAAAGGGCAGGTTGTCAATGCGCCGTCCGTTCAGCAAAATTTCACCGCCCGCGATCCGGCCGGGTGGCTCCAATAGCCCGATCACGGCGGCACCGGTCAATGATTTTCCCGCGCCCGATTCACCGACCACGCCCAGCACTTCGCCCGGCGCGATATCAAAACTGATGTCATCGACCGCCACCAGCGTGCCGCGCCGCGTCGGGAACTCGACGCGCAGGTTCTTGACTTGCAGGAGCGGTGTTGGGTTGGCCACCATCGCGATCACCTCAGTTTGGGATTGAGCGCATCGCGCAGCCAATCACCGATCACGTTGATCGACAGCACCAGAATCACCAGTGCGGCACCGGGGAACACGGTAATCCACCATTCGCCGGAAAAAAGAAAATCGTTGCCGATGCGGATCAGGGTGCCGAGCGACGGTTGCGTCGGCGGCACGCCGACACCGAGGAACGACAGTGTGGCCTCGGTAATGATGGCGGTGCCGATGTGCAGCGTGCCCAGCACCAGCACCGGGCCGGTGACGTTGGGCAGCACGTGGGTGAACATGATGGCGAGCGGTTTTCTGCCGATGACGCGCGCGGCTTGCACGTATTCCTTGTTGCGTTCCACCAGTGTCGAGCCGCGCACGGTGCGCGCGTATTGCACCCAGCCG
>JANLQC010000693.1:0-2397 GCA_031367575.1 Betaproteobacteria bacterium
GGGTCTTCGACTTCCATTTTGTCGTTGACCGTTGCCACCCCGGCCACGTTTCCGCAGCAGAGCAGGATTTTTTCCTTCGTTTCCTGATCCGCTGCGACACCGTAAACATTCACGGTTGAGGCGGCGGCATCGAACATCACATCGAGCGCATTGGCGTCGAGATCCTGCGCGTGGATGTAATCAACGATGGCTTTCGCCGCGTTTTGGTTGAGTTCTTGCAACCTGGCCCTGGCGGCTTCGTCGTCCGGTGCTGCGTCGGCCTTTTGCTGCGCGGCCTCGGCTTCCTTGTGGCCAAACAATTTCTGGCCGGCTTCCTTCATAAAGCTCATCAAGCCCATGTCAATTCCCTGTGTTCAATTTAGTGTTTCCGAAAAAATCCCGGCATGGATAACAACTCGGTATCCATCAGGCTGGTCACGTTCTCCAGCACGATGGCTTCATCGGATGCTTTCACCGCCGATATTGAATCGAGGCAGGCATCCTTGTCGCGATACCCATCGCCCGAATCGGCAATCATCTTTCCTTCGTCATTTGAAAGCTGCCAGCGCCATTCAAGTTTTGTATCCTGGAAGATGTGAAATTGCATTCACTTTCCCTCTTCTTGGTGGGTGAAAAATGTTGGTGCGGCGTACCGCCTTGCTCTTCGTTTGTCTCCCCGGATTTAGTCCGGGCTCCAATTTGTTTTCTGTTCCATCGGCAACAAAATTGGGCCCCGGAACAAGTCCGGGGCGACAGGCTTTGCTATTGGCACGCCTCGCATTCAGGGTTATCGATCGAGCAAAATTTGGCACCGTCGTTCGCCAATTCGCCTACACCGCCATCAGCGGCATACGCGCCACCTGCACCCATGGCGCCCATGGCGCTCATGCCGCCCGAGATCGGCACCGAATTCAATTCGCCGCCGCGTCCGGTCGATTTCTCGGCCGAGGAAGCCGATAGCGTGCGCAGGTAATAGGTGGTCTTGAGGCCGCGAACCCAGGCCAGTTTGTAGGTGTCATCGAGTTTCTTGCCCGACACGCCCGCCATGTAAATATTGAGCGATTGCGCCTGATCGATCCATTTCTGGCGGCGCGAGGCGGCTTCGATAATCCAACTGGTATCGACTTCAAACGCGGTCGCGTAAAGCTCGCGCAATTCCTGCGGGATGCGGTCTATTTTGCCGAGACTGCCGTCGAAATATTTGATGTCGGCGACCATCACTTCATCCCACAAGCCGCGCGCTTTCAGGTCGCGCACCAAATAATCATTGACCACCGTGAACTCGCCGGACAGGTTGGATTTCACGAACAGGTTTTGGTATGTCGGTTCAATGCACGCCGAGACGCCGATGATGTTGGAGATCGTGGCGGTCGGGGCGATGGCGATGCAATTGGAGTTGCGCATGCCGAAGTCTTTGATGCGGCCACGCAAGGTATCCCAATCCATCGTTGCCGACATATCGACTTCGACGTAGCCACCGCGCTCTTCGCGCAACAGGTTCAATGAATCCTGCGGAAGAATGCCGCGATCCCAGAGCGAGCCTTTGTAGCTTGAATATTTGCCGCGCTCCTGCGCCAACTCGGTCGAGGCCCAATAGGCGTAATAGCACACCGCTTCCATGCTGGTGTCGGCAAATTGCACGGCCGCGTTTGACGCATACGGCAGGCGGATTTCATGCAGGCAATCCTGGAAGCCCATGATGCCCAACCCGACCGGACGATGCTTGAGATTGGAATCGCGCGCTTTTTTGACCGCGTAGTAATTGATGTCAATGACGTTGTCCAGCATTCGCATCGCGGTGGCAATGGTGCGCTTCAATTTCACGTGATCAAGGCGGTGCTTGCCGGCCTCAGTCTTCATGTGGTTGACGAGATTCACCGAGCCCAGATTGCACACCGCGATTTCGGATTCATTGGTGTTCAGCGTGATCTCGGTGCAGAGGTTGGAGCTATGCACGACGCCGATATGATTCTGCGGCGAACGGATATTGCACGGATCCTTGAACGTGATCCACGGATGGCCGGTTTCAAACAGCATAGACAACATCTTCCGCCACAGCGTCAATGCCGGAACTTTCTTGAAGAGTTTCATTTCGCCGCGCGCGGCCTTGGCTTCATAGCCGGTATAGGCGATCTCAAAGGCCTTGCCGAATTTGTCGTGCAGATCCGGGCAATTGGACGGCGAGAACAAAGTCCACTCGCCGCCTTCCATCACGCGGCGCATGAACAAATCCGGAATCCAGTTGGCGGTATTCATGTCGTGGGTGCGGCGGCGATCATCGCCGGTGTTTTTGCGAAGCTCGAGGAATTCTTCGATATCCAGATGCCAGGTTTCAAGGTACGCACACACCGCACCCTTGCGTTTGCCGCCTTGATTGACCGCCACCGCCGTATCGTTGACCACTTTCAAAAACGGCAC
>JANLQC010000002.1:0-3312 GCA_031367575.1 Betaproteobacteria bacterium
CAATTCGATGATGAAAGTGCGTTGAGCACTAGCTGGATCTGGGTCGCCGCCATTCTGATCGCGGCGACGTTTCTCGTTTCCGGATACATGGACGAGGAATCGCGACGTGTTGAAGGCAGTACTGCTTCACGCTCCGCTGATAGTTACGTCTCAAACACCGCAATGCCAATGCCATTGACTTCGACATCGACATTCGTTGCAACCTCGCAAAGCATGGACGAGCGTTCAGCCAAGGGATATTAGCGAGGCCTGGATTACGGTCAACACCTGCGGCAAAATTTTTTGCCGTAGTCGCGCTCACTAATCTGGATGACATCATTGGACACCAGCATCGTGCAATTCCGTCACGCCACTTCGCGCACACTGATGGCTGCGATTTTTTCTTTGCTGCCGGCCGTTGTTATTGCGGCGCCGGTCGCGAGAGATCAGGCCAAAGCCGCAGACCGTTCCGCGCAATCATCGGTCGCGGCAACCGCAACAGCGAACAGCGCACCGCCGCTAACGGCACCGTCAAATCCGTCAGCGCATGTCGCCCGGATTCTCGACACCGCCAGGATGCCGCCGCTCGCAGTGGGCGCGCGCGGCGAAGCGGTGGTGCGCGCGCAGATCCTGCTCGCCCGCGCCTGGTTTTCACTGGGAGAAATCGATGGCGGGTTTGGCACCAATATGAAAAGGGCAGTCAAGGCATTCCAGGAAACGCACGAACTGAAGGGGACGGGCCGCATCGATACCGCCACCTGGCAGGCACTCATGCCCGACGATGCGCCGGTGCTCGTGAGCTACACCGTCACTGACAAAGATGCCAATGGGCCATTCGTCAAGATACCCGCCGATCTGATGGTGCGCGCAGAGCTGAAATCACTCGGCTTTGAAAACATCACCGAAGCGCTGGCGGAAAAATTTCACATGAGCCCGAGCCTGCTGCGCGAGCTCAATTTGCGCCGGTCGTTTAATTCCGGCGATGAGATCGTGGTGCCGAATGTGGCGGTGGAAAAATTACGCACCGGCGGCAAACCGGTATCGATCGCCGTGATCAAAGCCGATAAACAACTGCAGGTGCTGGACCGCGAAGGAAAAACGCTGGCAGTCTTTCCCATCAGTATCGGTGGTTCGCGTGATCCGTTGCCGGTGGGCAAGCTGAAGATTGCCAACGAGGTCACCGATCCGGTCTTCTATTACGATCCCGCGCTGATCTGGGACGCGAAGCCGCATTACACGAAAGTCCAGTTGGCGGCCGGCCCGAACAATCCGATCGGCACGGTGTGGATGGGCCTGAGTAAAAAGCATTGGGGCATTCACGGCACTTCGCAGCCATCGCGCGTCGGGCGAATGGAAACGCACGGCTGCATTCATCTCACCAATTGGGATGCGAAGCGGCTTTCCGCGCTCGGTTCGGCGGGCTTCGTCGTGGATGTGCGGAACTAACCCGGCGTGATACAGATGAGGCGTTGGCAAGCCTGGCATAACGCGGAATTACTGGTTGCCATGATTCTGGTGGTCGGCGGCGTGCTGAGCGGAATCTTTTGGATGACGATGATCGCAAAGGCGCAGCCGACCGAGACGCAACGCAGCGCACCAGACTTTGTGGGTTCCCGGCAACAGGGTGGCGGGGCTGGTTTGCCCAGCATCGTGCCCAGTGTCGTGCCCAGCATCGTGACCATCACCGTTCCCGCCGCCGTGCCGCGCGCCTGTGCCGGGGCAATACATGTCGCGGCCGGCAATGACGCCGGTGCCAATGTCGGCGATGACGCACAGGATGACGTCCGCCTGCTGGCAGGGCGTAGTCTTGCCATTCCCGTCTCCGGCGTCGAAAAAGTGTCCCTTCATGATTCCTTTACCGACGGACGCGGCGCGCGCAAGCATGAAGCGATCGATATCCATGCGCCGCGTGGCACGCCGGTTATCGCCGCCGGCGACGGTTGCGTGGTGAAATTATTCCGCAGCGTTCCCGGTGGTATCACGCTTTATCAGTTCGACCCGCAAGGCAATTTTGCCTACTACTATGCGCATCTTGATCGCTATGCGGATGACGTTATTGAGGGGTCGCAGCTGGCGCGTGGCGATGTTCTCGGCTATGTGGGCACCACCGGTAACGCGCCGGCCAAAACTCCGCATTTGCACTTCGCCATCTTTCGGATGGGGCCGGAAAAGCGCTGGTGGACCGGTACGCCCGTCAACCCCTACGCGGTGTTCACTTATCGGTAACGTACCGGCAAACTTTGCCGCGCGATTTTTCCGAATGTCTGACATGCATTGCCGGTGTTGTCTGATGGGATTGGGCACCGCTCAACGTCATCATCAAATGCATGTTCCCGGCGGCGGTCGCGCGTTTGGCCACGCCGGGATTTCCGCCGCGACGCCACTCATCTGGAGACCATTATGGAAAACCATGAACTCATCGACACACTCAATACACTGATCGAAACGTCGCGCGATGGCGATAACGGATTCACCGCCTGTGCTGAAGACGCAAAAGACGCCTCGCTGCGCGCCTACTTCACCATTTGCGCGACACGCTGCCGCGAAAGCGTGCGCACGCTGGAAGAGCTCGTGAAGAGCAACGGCGGCGCCCCGGAGCAATCCGGCTCGGTATTGGGCACGCTCAATCGTGCGTGGCTCAATCTGCGCGCCGCCATGAGCAGCAACAGCGATCTGGCGGTTCTCGATGAATGCGAACGCGCTGAGGACGCCGCGATCGATATTTATAAACTCGCATTGGAGAAGGATCTGCCGTTTGACGTAAGACCGACGGTGCAGATGCAGCTCAATGGCGCGCAGGAAAATCATGACCGCGTGCGCGCGCTGCGCGATGAGAGACGGCGGCTCGCGGCTTAGAAATTGTCCAGTCGGCAGGCGCGATGGCTTTCAGGTAAAACGCTGAGAAATTGGCCAAATCGCTTTATTGGAACCATTGATCCGTCAAACCAAAATGTCGATGCCATGCGCCATCGATCAATCTCACCGAGGATACAAACATGATTCAAACCTCCCCCGCTCCCGCACCGAAGGTCAAGACCATCGAGCAGCAAAATACCGATTTCACGGCGGAGGGATCGCCACCGCCGGGCACGGCAGGAACATCGATTCCAATGAAGGCCCCACCGCAGAAAAAATCCGCTGTTTCAGGAAAATCAACGCGCGGCAGGAAACGCGCAACGCTGGGCTTGCCGAAGCAATTGGCACCCAAATTGCCGCACGAGCGCGTTGAATTTATCGACATAGTCGGCAAAGTTTCCAGCGAACCGATGAAGCAGGCAAGCCGCGATCTCAGACGCGGACTCACGGACACGGATCGCGGTGCCGAAGCGGGCC
>JANLQC010000030.1:0-2132 GCA_031367575.1 Betaproteobacteria bacterium
CTCGCCGCCACCGGCGTGTGTCCACCGACGCGATAGAACTGGCCGTCGGATAACACGCGCAGCAATCGCGTCTGCAATTCGGCGGGCATGTCGCCGATTTCATCGAGAAACAGGGTGCCGCCATCGGCCTGCTCGAAACGACCGCGGCGCATGGTCGCGGCCCCGGTGAAGGCACCGCGTTCGTGGCCGAATAATTCGCTTTCCAGCATGTCTTTCGGAATCGCCGCAGTATTGATCGCGATAAACGGCCTGGCGGCGCGCGGACTATGGCGGTGCAGCGCGCGCGCGACCAGTTCCTTGCCGGTGCCCGATTCGCCGTTGATCAGCACCGTCGCATGCGATTGCGAGAGACGGCCGATGGCGCGAAATACTTCCTGCATGCTCGGCGCGGAACCGAGAATTTCCGGCGCCTCGGTGGTGGCCTCTTCAACCGGCGCCTTGCGCATCGATTCATCGAGGGCGCGGCGGATCAATTCCACCGCGTGATCGATATCGAACGGCTTCGGCAAATATTCAAACGCACCGCCCTGAAACGCGGCGACGGCACTTTCAAGATCCGAATACGCGGTCATGATAATGATCGGCGTGGCCGGGAATTTGGCCTTTAATTGCTGCATGAAATCGAGCCCGGTGGCCCCGGGCATGCGGATATCGCTGATCACCAATTGCGGCGGGCCGCGCGACAACGCATCCAGCGCGTCCTGCGCAGCGGAAAACGACTGATGGGCGATGCCTTCGCGGGTCAGTGCTTTTTCGATTACCCAGCGGATCGATTTGTCGTCGTCGATTATCCAGACAGGCTGCATGAATCAGCTTTCAATGATGGTTGGCGTGGGGAGGAGAGTGAGGCAGGGAATGAGGTGCCGGCGTCTGGCTTTCATGCACCGGCAGGATCACCGAAAAACAGGTGTTGCCGGGAACACTTTCAAACTCGATGATGCCGTGATGCTGACTGACCAAATCCTGCGCGAGCGATAGACCGAGCCCGGTGCCGCCATCGCGACCGGACACCAGCGGGAAGAAAATCTTTTCGCGCAGTGTTTCGGGCACGCCCGGGCCGTTGTCGATAATTTTCACCAGAATTGCGTGGCGATAGCGCCGCTTCGCGAGCGTAACCTGGCGGGCGATGCGCGTGACGAGCTGAATTTGCCCTCGTCCATACATAGCCTGCGCGGCATTGCGGGTGATGTTGAGCAGGGCCTGAATCAGCGGTTCCTTGTCGGCGATAAACTCCGGCAGGCTCGCATCGTAGTCGCGGATCACCGTTACGCCTGCGGGAAATTCGGCCAATACCAGCGTGCGCACGCGTTCGAGCACTTCATGAATATTCAGGCGCGCCATTTGTGGCATGCGGTGCGGCGTCAGCAGGCGATTCATCAGCGATTGCAAACGATCAGCTTCGTTGACGATGACGTCGGTGTACTCCTTCAGGTCGGACTCGTTGGCGAGACCGCGCAACTCGCGCTCAAGCAATTGCGCGGAGCCGCGAATGCCGCCGAGCGGATTCTTGATTTCATGGGCGAGATTTCGGATCAGTTCACGGTTCAATTCCTGGCGTTCGATAATTTTAGCTTCGCGCGCGATCTTGATTTGCTGGTCGAGCGCATGAAACTCGACCACCAGCCGCCCGCCTTCGAGCGGCGACGCCACACAGGAAAAATGCAGCGTATGGCCGGACGCGGACTCGATGGTGAGTTCGTTCTCATTGAATCCGGCATCGTTCTTGACCACCTGTTCGAGCATCGAAAACAACGCCTGATTGCCGGCATGTGCCGCCGCAAACAGCCGCGCAAACGGCTGCCCGACGGCACTCTTCATGCTGAACGCGAGCAGGTTCTCGGCGGCGGGGTTGGCATGCATCAGGACAAATTTATGATTGAGGATGACGACGACGGTCGAAAGCAAATCGAGACCGGCGTACTGGGGATGTTGAGAAGAGGAATGAGTGTTTGACATCAATATTCATTTAAAAAAGCAATTTCCGCGCCACTGATTTTGGCAAGCCAGTTTCAAGCATAGCGCCGATTTCGACAGGATCAAAATCAGCAATGTGAAGTCGAAAAAAAACGCCGGAAGCTGTTCACTTCCGGCGTTCAAGGTATCGATCGGCAACCCGATCGAAAGGAGACGTG
>JANLQC010000422.1:0-22133 GCA_031367575.1 Betaproteobacteria bacterium
GTGGCGATTTCGATGTGTACCGGTGGCGGCGCGTGGGACAACGCCAAGAAGTACATTGAAGACGGCCATTTCGGCGGCAAAGGATCGGACGCACACAAAGCGGCCGTGACCGGCGACACCGTCGGCGATCCGTACAAAGACACGGCCGGTCCCGCGATCAATCCGCTGATCAAGATCATCAACATCGTGGCGTTACTGATTGTGCCGTTGATCGCTGGTGGCGTGGATCATGCACCGAAGGCGGTTGAGCCGGTCAAGATGGAGCAGAAGGCGGCCGCTCCGGTGGCGGAACCTGTCATGCCAGCGACAGCGCCTGTCGTTGCTGCGCCGTCAGCCGCGCCGGTTGCTGCTCCGGCTACAACGTCGGTCGCGACTCCGTCCGCAGCGCCGAAGCCGGCAGATGTCAAACCGGCTGAAACCAAGGCCACGGAAGCACCGAAAAAGTAAGGCTTTTTCGAGTTGGTAAGTATAGCCGGGCATTTGTCCGGCTAGTTTGATTGTATGGGAGAGATACCACTCTGGAGTGAGACAGTCGCAGGCGCGTTTATGGAGGATTTGCGTTGTTGGTAACGCGATCGATACAGAAGGTCAACCCACAAACATATGGAATCAAGCAAATGAGCAATCCAGCGTTCAATAAAATCGCTTTACGGAGTGTATTGTTGACCATCCTTCTTAGTGGCCATGCTTTTGCGGGAACCATCACAAACAAGGATATCGTCAATTTGCTAGAGGCAGGCATGGGCGAAGACGTGGTATTACGGGCTATTGCCAACGGAGAACCTAAATTCGACACATCTTCTGGCGCACTTATCAAACTTAAGCAGAAAGGTGCAACACCGGCCATTCTTAAGGCAATGATGCCCGCTAAGGTGCAATCGGCAAGTATCAATAGTTCCGCGCCCAATAAGGCAGCCGGTAGTGGTCTCAACCCTGAAGAAGTCGTGCTCGCGGTGGATGGCAAGGAAACACAGATGCAGTACATCATTCCCGCAATACGCACTGCGGCTCGCGCTCTTGGTTTTGGTGGAGTCGCGAGCTATGCGGTACTTCGCGGAGACAAGGCGCAACTCCGTCTATCACCATCCATGCCGGAGTTTATCGTTTCGGTTCCGAAAAACGCGCAGGCCAACAACTACTTTACCGTGGCCAACTTCGCCGTACGCAAAAACCAGACCCGCGAAGTGCTGATCGGTGGCGGTTACATGAGCTACACCACCGGAATCCATCGCGATCGTGTGGTGCCTATCGTTTCTGAAGTTTTAGAAGATCAGTCTCGTGCCAAGGATGGTTTTGTTCTGCACCGCGTGAGGATCGAGAAAAATCTGGCTAGCGGTGAATACGCAATAGTTCTCTACACTGGAGAAATTCGTACCCTTGGTTTCTTCGCACAAGCAAGCAACAGTTATTTTGATTTTGGGGTGGATTGATCTTGACGCGGAGACAAGTCTCGACTCCTTTGGTCCGTCCATTATGTTCAAGCCCTGAATGAGGAGTATCACTAGTGCAAATCGGAATGCATTTGTAAATTGCGGATAAGGCTACTTGGCGGTTTAATAACGATATTACGTGACGTGAGATCGGTTGCAACCATGCAATTATTTTGTGTTTGTGTCCGCCGCTGTGTGCTCAAGTAGAAAGCTGTTGGAGAGTGAAAGTGAAATATGAACACTAGCTTTACTAGCGAGCAGGAACTGGCTCACTTGATCGTCGAATGCTTGAATCTCGAGGGAATTTCTCCCGCCGAGATCGATCCCGACGCGCTTTTGTTCGGCGAGGGATTGGGACTGGATTCGCTCGACATGCTGGAACTGTCGATGGCGGTGGAACAAAAGTATGGCGTGAAACTGCGTTCCGATGACCCTGACAACGCGAAAATCTTCGCATCGCTGCGCAGTCTCTGGCAGCATATTCAATCAGGTCGCACGGCCTGATGGCCTGATCGGTTCAACTGGATTCCGACTGGTGATCACCCCGGTTCCGGTTCGGACAATTCAATGCCAGACGTAAATCCTCTCCGCGATCCACGTCCGCCCGCGAAGCATCCCGGCTTGCTGGTGCTATGGATGGTGCTCGCCGTGGGATATCTGGCCGCCTCGGCCAGCGGATCGCGCGTGATCGCCACCGCAGTCGTCGGGCTGATGGTGGGCGCGCTGCTTGCCGCCTCAGGACGGCTTCTGGCCGGCAGCATTGCCAGCGCGACGCTCCTCGGAATGTGTTTCTATTTTTCGGACTCCCTGCAGTTCATCATTTATGCGCCGCCGCTTGCCGCCTTTGCGTTCATGGCATGGTTCTTTTACCGCACGCTACGGCCCGGGTCCGAGCCACTGATTACGCGCGTGGCGCGCAAGGAACATCCGGACCTGACGCCGGACATGGAGCGGTACACGCGCAGGTTCACCTGGGCGTGGGCATTCTGTTTCATGCTGCTGTTCGCGGTGGCCCTGTTGCTGGTGCCAGTGCTCCCGCTCGATGCCTGGGCGCGCTGGGTACATGGCCTCGGTTATGTGCTGCCTGGCGCGCTGTTTCTTGGCGAGTATGGGTACCGTCATCACCGTTTTCGCGACCGGCAACACGGTTCGCTGTTGGTGCTGATCCCCAATATCGTTGCCGTGAGCAAGGAAGCCGCGTTGTCTTCCGGCCACGGTGACAGCGAATCCGGCCGGCGTCGATGATGCTGCCGCTCGCAGGTTATCGTACCGGCCGCGATGCAGTGCTGCTGGGCACCGATGGCGAAATCAGCGCCGGCGCATTTTTCACGCGTGTGCAGGAGCTCGCCGGCCTGCTTCCCGATGCGCCATTCATCATCAACCTGGCCGAGAGCCGGGTGGGTTTCATGCTCGGATTTGCCGCGTCGCTGGTTCGCGGCAAGACCTCGCTCTTGCCGTCGGGCCAGGGACGCGGCGACTGGGAGCAACTCATGCATGAATATCCCGGCGCCGCGATTATCGGTGATCGTCCCATCGGCGCGCTGAACGTTTTCGATTTGACGCCATACTTGAAAATGGACGATCTTTTTCTCGCGCGTAATTTGTCAGCCATTCCGATTCCGGGCATACCGGCGGATTTCAAGGCGGCGCTGCTGTTCACGTCGGGCAGCACCGGGAGACCCACTGCGCATGCCAAAAGCTGGGGACAGTTGACCAGAGGTGCCGCCCTTCTCGGCGCGGCGCTGGGCGGGACGCGGCTGGCGCAATGTGCGGTGGTGGGCAGCGTCGCGCCGCAACACATGTTCGGGCTCGAATCGACCGTGATGTTGCCCTGGCAGGCGGGGATCCCTGTCCATGCCGACAAACCGCTGCTGCCGGCGGACATTGAATCCGCGCTTGCGCAATGCGCACGGTTCTGCTGGTGGATGACCACACCCGTGCACTTGCGCCCGCCGCTGCAGGCGGCGACGGCCTTGCGTGGACTCGCCGGGGTCGTCGCGTCAACGATGAGCCTGCCACCCGCGCTCGCCGCAGCGGCCGAAACCAAGTGGCAGGTGCCGGTGGTGGAAGTCTACGGATCCACCGAAACCGGTGCGCTGGCGACCCGTCGGACCGCTGTGGACGAGTGGTGGACACCGTTATGCGACGTGAAGTTGACGCCGCAGAGCGACGGCGACATCCAGCGAATCCTCGCCTCGGGATCGCACATCGATGTCCCCGTGCTGTTGGCCGACGAGCTGCGCATCAATGTCGACGGCCGGTTCCTGTGGCTGGGGCGTAGCGCGGACATGTTGAAGATCGGCGGCAAGCGTGCCTCGCTGTCGGCGCTGAATCAACGCATCAGTGAAATCCCGGGTATCGACGACGCCGTTTACTTTGTGCCTGACGCGGCCGGGGATGCGGCATTGCATGACGACACCCATCCGCCGCGACGCCTGGTGGCGTTCTATGTGTCGACACAGCTTGCGCCCGCGCAGGTACAGGCGGCGCTGCGCGCTCGCGTTGATCCGGTGTTTGTACCGCGTCCCTTGTTTCGGGTGCCACACTTGCCGCGAAATGAGAATGGCAAACTCCCGCATGCCGTCCTCGCGGCTCTGCATTCGCAGCATCGGATGGAAAACCTTGCGGTTACGCCCGCGAATAACTCAACCGATCTGCCGACGGCGGTACCAATGAATCACCCCGCGATACCCGGACACTTCCCGGGCAACCCCATCGTACCGGGCATCGTGATCTTGTCGCATATGGCCGACGCGATCCGGCGGCGCTTGCCGCAGGTCGTTCCGGGAACGCTGCTGACGGCGCGCTTTTATGTCCCGCTGCGGCCTGACCAGCCATTTACGGTGAGCACTGAACTGCGCGGCGAGCGCGTGTTTGTGGAGATCAGGGGCGATGCGGGAATCAGCTCGACCGGCAAACTGATCGCTGCCGGCCAATGGGCCTGTGCTGCGGTTTCCAATGCGGACAAGAACATGAGTCGCGCATGAACGGTGAATGGCGCACGCGCCGCGAACGCGGCAGCCGTGGCGCGATTCGCCTCATCATCTGGCTCGCTGTCCATGTCGGGCGTGGATTATGCCGGGTATTGCTGGTGCCGATCTGCGCCTACTTTTTTGTGACCGCCCCGCAATCGCGCCGCGCATCGCAGGCGTTCCTCGGCCGCGCGCTGGGGCGCGCCGCCACCCGGCGCGATATTTTCAATCACCTGTTTGTGTTCGCTACAACATTGCTCGATCGTATCTATCTGGTGCAAGGCAGACAGCGGGAATTGACCATTGAAGTCACCAACGAAGCGGCCTTCTGGAATGCGCTTTCGGCAGGGAGGGGTTGCCTGCTGCTTGGCTCGCACCTGGGCAGTTTCGAGATGTTGGCTGTGGTCGGCAGCGGAAAAGAACTGGCGATCAACATGGTGATGCATATCGATGACGGCGCCCGACTCGGCAGCCTGATTCTGGGCGAGAAGGGTTCATTGCCTTATAAGATCATTCCGCTGGGACAGCCGGAATCGATGCTCAAGGTCAGGGAATGCCTGGCGCGTGGCGAGGTGGTGGGCATCCTTGCCGACCGTGTTTACGCAAACGAGCCGACGCAATGCCTGCCGTTCCTCGGTTCACCCGCGCGTTTTTCACTGAGTCCGCTGCGCCTTGCCCGGATAACCGGCGCGCCCGTGGTCACGGTGTTCGGCCTGTTTCGCGGTGGCCGGTGTTACGAAATTGCCTTCGAAGCGCTGGCCATGCGCGTCAATGACGCGCGTAGCGGAACCGATTCTACGTTGCCCGATTTGTTGCCGCCGAATGCAGTATCGTTGGACGATTGCCTTGCGGCGTATGTCGCTAGCCTGGAGCGTCATGCCCGCCGCTTTCCCTTCAACTGGTTTAATTTCTATCCTTACTGGAACGCATAGATGAGCACAATCGGCCGGGTGCGCTTCATCATGCCGTTGCTGGCGTTGTTGCTATCCATGTTGGCCGCGCGCATTGCGTGCGCCGACAGCTTCGACCTCATGCGCCTGATGCAGCTGCTTGCCACGGCACCGGTGGCGGAAGTCGCCTTTACTGAAAAGAAATATTCAAGTTTGTTGTCAGCGCCGGTGGTCAGTTCGGGCAAGCTGGCGTACCGTCGTCCCGATATCGTTGAAAAGATCATTGAATCGCCGCGCAAGGAGCGCTATCGGTTTGTTGACGACGAACTCCTGTTGTCGCGCAATGGTGAAGAAAAGCGGATTCCCCTGTCGAGCCGGCCGCTGCTATCGGCATTTGCGGCGAGCCTGCGCGGCGTACTCGGCGGCGACCTGGCGTTGCTGCGCAATCACTACCAGTTGGCGTTGCAGGGGAATGAAGCGGCGTGGGTCCTCGAACTGACCCCCCTCGACGAGGAAACCGGCCGCTACGTATCGCGCATCGTGGTATCGGGCCATGCCGGCCGCATTGAGCAGATCGAGGTGCGCGAAACCAGCGGCGACCGTTCGGTATTGCAGGTTCGATAGCGGCGGGATCATGGCCGATAAGAATATCATTTCACGTCGATCGTCCCATGCGGTGGCGCGGTATTTGGCGACGTTTTTCTGTTTTGCCTTGCTCGCGCTGTATGCCGCCAAAACCATTCGTGTTGAAAGCGATTTCACGGCCTTTCTGCCGCCATCGACGACGCCGGAGGAGCGCCTGCTGATCGCGCAATTGCGCGATGGACTGGTGTCGCGACTGATGCTGGTCGCGCTGCAGGGTGCCGACGAGAAGACGCTGGCGCGTGCCAGCCGCCAACTGGCGGAGCGTGTTGGCCGTGCGCCGGAGTTCGACTATGCCGCCAACGGCAGCCTTGGCCAGTTTGTGGCGCAGGGCCAGGTGCTGATGCGCCATCGATATTCCCTGAGTCCCGCCATGAATGCCGAAAAATTCTCGGAGCAGGGTCTGCGCACCGCGCTTGAGGAGCAACTGGCGCAAATGGCGTCGCCTTTTGGCGCGTTGTCGAGGTCGATCATGGTGCGCGACCCGACGAGCGAATTGCTCGCTATCGTGCGGCAGTTCGATTCAGGAGCAACGCCGGCATTGCGGCACGGCGTGTGGTTCAGTGCCGACGGCGAGCGTGCGTTTCTGATTATGCAGACACGGGCAGCCGGTTTTGACAGCGAGGGGCAGGATGTGGCGATGGCCGCGGTGCGCCAGGCGCTGTCGGCAGACAGTCCGGGGGTCAACGCAATCCTCACCGGGCCGGGCGTGTTCGCCGCCGAATCGCGCCGCCAGATTCGGCGTGACGCCGAGCGCCTGAGTCTGCTTTCCGCGCTGGTGATTCTTGCAATGCTGGTCTACGTTTATCGCTCCCCGCAGGCGGTACTGCTGGTCGTGCTTCCGGTCGCCTTTGGCCTGCTGGCTGGCGTGCTGCTGGTCAACAGCCTGTTTGGCTCGGTGCACGCGATCACGCTCGGATTTGCCGCCACGCTGATTGGCGAAGCGGTCGATTATCCCAGTTACCTGCTGCTCAATACCGCTACCGGCGAGGCCGCCCGTGATGCCGCGCGACGCCTGCGCACGACGCTGGCACTGGCGGTTCTGTCAACGGTCGTCAGCGCGTTGGCGCTGACACTGTCGAGTTTCAATGGCCTTGCGCAGCTCGGGGTGCTTACGATGGCGGGTGTGCTGGTTGCAGGGCTGGCGACGCAATACCTGATCCCCTGGATACTGGGCGACCGGCCGCTGGTATTTCGCCGGATAGACGTTCCCGCGCTCGACTTGCTTGCGCGTTCGCGCTGGCCTGCGGCAATTGCCGTGATCGCCGTGGCTGCTGCCGCAGCGTGGTTGGCATACCAGCATCCGGCATGGTGGCAGCGTGACCTCGCCGGAATCAGTCCGGTGCCACTTCAAATGCGTCTGCAGGACGCGGAACTGCGGCGGGAAATGGATGCGCCGGAAGTCAGCGTATTCGTCGCCAGCCGGGGCAGCAGCCGTGAGGACGCGTTGCGGGCTGCGGACAGCGTCCTGCCGGTGTTGCAACGCTGGAAGCGGGAACAACGTATCCGCAGCTTCGATTCGCCGGTCTGGTACCTGCCCGCGCCGGAGACGCAAATCGAACGCTTGCGCTTGCTGCCCGAGCCGGCGGCGCTGGAACTCAATCTCGCGCGGGCATTGAAGGGTCTTGCATTTCGGCCGGATGCGTTCAAGCCGTTTGTCGACGAAGTGGGTGCGGCGCGCCGCGAAGCAGAACTTGCCGTGCCACCGGTATCCTTGAGTTCCTATGCCGGTACGCCGCTCGGCGCCCGGTTGAATGCGCTGGTTGTCGAACTTGACGGGCAGTGGCTGGTGCTGACGCCGCTTGGTGGTGTAACCGACCCGGAAAGACTGGCGCAAGACCTGGCGGTGGCTCGACAGGGCGCCAGCCAACTTGTCGACCTGAAGCGGGTATCGGCCGACATGGTTGACGGATTCCGCCGCGAAGCCCTGACACAGGCAGGCTGGGGAGCGGTTTTGATTCTGATTCTGCTTGTCGCCGGGTTGCGCTCCGTCAAACGTGCATTGCGGGTGGCGCTTCCTGCCGCCGCGGCGCTGGTTCTGACGGTGGCCGCGCTGGTTGCGTCGGGTGAGCTACTCAGCGTATTTCACCTGGTTGCGTTGCTGCTGGTGCTGGGCATTGGACTGAACTACGCCCTGTTCTTTGAACGCGTTGCCGTCGATGCGGTCGAACTTTCTCGCATCCGTCTGGCACTGGCGGTTTGCAGTACCTCGACAGTTGTCACGTTCGGCTTGCTGGCGTTGTCCGCGACGCCGGTACTGCATGCCATCGGCCGTACCGTAGCGCTGGGTGCGATACTGGCAATGACGATATCGGCGCTGTGGGCGCGGCGCAACCGGATTGTCCCTGCCGGTGCGATCCGGTAGCCGAATGCCAGCAGCTCGACACCTTCACAATATGACCCCACTCGCCATTTCCTCGTACACGACCAGCAATGCGGCGGGCATCGGCAATGCCGCAACTTTGAGGGCGCTGCGCGAGGGGCGCAGCGGACTGGCACCCAACGATCTCGATTGGGCACCCTTGCCCTGCTGGATCGGTCGCATCCTTGGCCTCATTGCTGACGATCAAATTGAATTCCCCGCGACACTGCGCGATTTCGATTGCCGCAACAATCGCCTCGCGTTGCTGGCGCTTGAACAGGATGGCTTCGTGGCCGCGGCCGGCGACGCGCGCCGGCGCTTCGGCGCGCAGCGGGTCGGCGTGTTTATCGGCACCAGCACCTCAGGCATCCTCTCCACCGAGCTTGCCTACCAGCACCGCGAGCCGCAGAGTGGCCGCCTGCCGGCTGCTTACCGCTACGAAACCACCCACAATCTCGACGCCACCACCGAATTCGTACGCAGAGTGCTGGGGCTCACCGGCCCGGCGATGACCATATCCACGGCATGCTCGTCGAGCGCGAAGGTATTTTGTCTTGCCGAACGTTTCATTCGGCTGGGCCTGATCGATGCGGCCGTGGTAGGGGGCGTCGATAGTCTCTGCCATACGACACTGTACGGATTCAGTTCATTGCAGCTGGTGGCGCCCGATGTCTGCCGCCCGTTCGATGTCGCTCGACGCGGATTGTCGATCGGCGAAGCGGCCGGCTTTGCGTTGGTCGAAAGGGCCGACTCGAGCGGTGCCGCCGTGCAGCTGCTGGGCTATGGTGAAACCAGCGATGCACATCACATGTCGACGCCGCATCCGCAGGGCGAGGGTGCCCGCCGCGCAATGCATGAGGCGCTGGATCGTGCCCGCCTGGCGCCCGCCGAAATCGATTACGTCAATCTTCACGGTACCGCCACACCCGCCAACGACCGCGCCGAGGATCATGCGGTGCACGATGTTTTCGGCGCGGCGATCGCTTGTTCGTCGACCAAGGGTTTTACCGGCCATACGCTGGGCGCGGCAGGCATCACCGAGGGCGCAATCGCCTTGCTTTGCATCGATCACAATTTTGTTCCGGGCAGCCCCACCACCCGGAATGTGGATCCGGAGATGCGATGCGCCATCGTCATTGAGGGATGCGACGGGCCGGTAGACCGGGTGATGAGCAACAGCTTCGGTTTCGGTGGCAGCAACTGTGCGCTGTTGTTCGGCAGGGCGACATGATGCGCGTGTCGGTCGAAGCGGTCGGCGTACTTGCACCCGGATTGCCCGACTGGTCGACGGCGAAGGCGGTGCTGGCGAAGCAGCATGCATACCGGTCGGCGGTACTGGACTCGCCACAGCCAATCAGCCTTGCGCCGGCGGAGCGGCGGCGCAGCAGTCCAACGGTGCGCCTGGCCATTTCGGTGGCGGAGCAGGCATTGCGGCAAACGCCGCTGCTTCCGCAGGACATGGCGATGGTGTTCTCGTCGTATGAAGCGGCGGGACTGATCACCCATCAGCTCTGCGAAACGCTTGCGGGCAGCCGCGAAGTCTCGCCGACGCAGTTCCATAATTCGGTGCACAACGCCCCCAGCGGTTACTACAGCATTGCCATGCACGCCAGACGTGCCGCCAGCAGTGTCTGCCGGGGCGAATGGAGTTTCGCTGCCGGATTGCTTAACGCCGTTGCACAGGTCGTTGCCGACCAGGTGCCGGTCCTCTATGTTTGTTACGACAGCCCGTTGCCTGCGCCGATTTGCGAGGTCATGCCGGTGGTCGATGCGACCGCCATCGCACTGGTGTTGACAGCCGACAATGGTTCTGCGTCGCTGGCCCAGTGGGAGGTAGCCATTGCATCGCGCTGCGGCACGTCAGGATGGCCAGACTGGATTCCACCACAGTGGCATGCCAATGCATCGGCACGCGGCCTGGCGGTACTAGAATCGCTGGCCGATTCCGGGCGGCGTCTTGTCTCATTGCCACTCTCGCCGGAACTTGATCTTGAGGTGACGCGGTGCTAGATCGTGCCGGGATCGCCGCATGCCTGCCGCACGCGGGACGCATGTGCCTGCTGGAAGAGGTGATATGTTGGGACGAAAGCGGCATCCGTTGCCGTGCCGTTTCGCATCGTGATGCCGACAACCCCTTGCGCGAAGCCGGTGGCCTCGCCGCGCTGGCGGTGATCGAGTATGCCGCACAGGCGGCAGCGGTACATGGCGCACTGTTGCACGGCAGGGCCGTCGCGCGCGGCGGCGTATTGGCGTCGCTCAAGAATGTCGCCACGGCGCGACCATGGCTGCATGATTTGGACGAAGATCTCGTGATCGAGGCGACCCTGTTGCATCGCGATCCGGCGGGCGGCATATTCGATTTCAACGCGTGCGCCGGCGCAACGCCGGTGTTGAGCGGACAATTCACCCTCATGTACATCGACACGCTGCGGGAGCCCGCATGAAGCGCGCGTTGGTGACGGGAGGCAGCGGTACCATCGGTGCCGCAATCTGCCGTGAACTGTCGGCCTGCGGCTTGCACGTCGTCGTCCACGCCAATCGGCATCTCGCCGGGGCCGAGGCGCTGGTGGCGGAATTGAACAGCCGTGGAGGCAGTGCCGAGGCAGTGGCATTCGACGTGTGCGATAACGCAGCCACGGGCGCGGCACTGGCCGCGATTGTCGCATCGGGAACGGTGCAGGTACTGGTTAACAACGCCGGCATTCACGACGATATGTTGATGCCGGCCATGGACGAGGCGCGATGGCGGCGGGTGATCGATGTGAGCCTGAACGGCTTCTACAACGTCACGCAGCCTTTGCTGATGCCGATGATTCGCGCGCGCTGGGGACGGATTGTCACGATCACCTCGGTTGCGGGCCTGCTCGGCAACTGCGGCCAGGTGAATTACTCGGCCGCGAAGGCCGGCCTGCACGGCGCCACCAAGGCGCTCGCGCTGGAGGTTGCGTCGCGTGGCATTACGGTCAACGCGGTGGCACCCGGGGTCATTGATTCGCCGATGCTGGCCGGCGCATTTCCGCCGGAGCGTATCAAGCAACTCGTGCCGCTCGGGCGGGCCGGCCGGCCCGAAGAAGTGGCGGCGATGGTGGGCTTCCTTTGTTCCGAGCGGGCCGGGTACATTTCCGGCCAGATCATCAGTGTCGATGGTGCCATGACGTGACGCCGCACTGACAACTTCAGACAAGCAAATTTGCGATCCGCGCGCCGACGCGGCAATCGCCGCAACCAGAAAAGGGTAGCCCATGCCAAGACTCGAAATCGACAAGGTGCCGGAAGCGGAGCGCCACTGCGAGGTGTTGGTCATCGGTTGCGGGCCTGCGGGGTCGACCATCAGCGCCATGCTGGCGAAGAAGGGCCGCGATGTCGCGGTGGTGGACAAAGACAGGCACCCGCGTTTTCACATCGGCGAATCGCTGCTGCCACTCAATATGCCGATCTTGCAGGAACTCGGCGTGTGGGAGGAACTGAACCGGATCGGGATTCGCAAGGATGCCGCCGAATTCGAGTCGCAGGCGTTCGGCAAGACTGCGCGCTTCGAGTTTTCCGACGCATTCGACAAGCGCTGGCCGCATGCCTTTCAGGTGCGGCGATCAGAGTTCGATCTGATGCTGCTGCAAAACGCGGCGGCCAAGGGTGCGCGCGTCTTCGAAGGTGCCAGAGTAGTCTCGGTCGAGTTCGGCAACCTCGCCGGCAACCGGGACACCATCGTCACGTTGAAACTCGAGGACGGTTCCATACAAACCTGGCGCACGCGGTTTCTGGTCGATGCTTCCGGACGCGATACGTTTCTTGCCGACCGCTTAGGCACCAAACGCAAGAACAAGAGGCACGCCAGCGCGGCAATTTTCGGCCATTTCCGTAACGCGCGCCGCAACAGCGGCAGTGCCGAAGGCAACATCACCATCGCCTGGTTTGCGCACGGCTGGTTCTGGTTCATTCCGCTCAAGGACGGCACCACCAGCGTCGGCGCGGTGTGCTGGCCGGCGTATCTAAAATCGCGCACCACCGATCCCACCACGTTTTTCATGCAGACCATCGGGTTGGCACCCGAGATTGCCGCGCGCCTGACCGACGCCGAGCTGACCGCCCCGGCGACCGCGACCGGCAACTACTCGTACTACTCGGAGCGCATGACCGGCGAGGGTTACCTCATGGTCGGCGACGCCTGGGCATTCATCGACCCGGTGTTTTCCAGCGGCGTGTTGCTGGCGATGAATAGTGCCAAGCTCGGGGCCGATGTGGTCGATACGGTGCTCAGTAATCCGGCGCGGGCACCGGCACTCTACCGGCAGTTCGACCGTACGGTGCGGCGCGGCGTGAGCACATTTTCATGGCTGATCTATCGCATGACCTCGCCCGTGATCCGAAAGCTTTTCATGGCGCCGCGCAATGTGTTCGGCGTGCAGTCCGCAGTGATCTCGTTGCTCGCGGGTGACGCGTTTCGTGTGGGCCCCGTGCGGCCGCGCCTGTATTTGTTCCGCGTGGTCTATTACCTGAATGCCCTGGTTGATTTGCCGGCCGTGTTTCGCGCCTGGCGCAAGCGGCGGCGCGATCTGCAAGCGGCAGGTGATGCCGCATGAGGCGCAGCCACTGTTTTTTTGTCGGCGCGTTGGCGGCCCTCGCTGTTCATTCGCCGCTTGCCGGGGCGGAGCTGCTGCCGCGATGGGAGGCCGGCGTCGGTGCTGCGGCCATCGGCTTTCCGGACTACCGTGGCTCAGCGCGACGCCACAGTTACCTGTTGCCGGTGCCGGTGTTCATCTACCGCGGCGAAGTGTTGCAAGTCGACCGGGAAAAGGTGCGCGGGCTGTTGCGCAAAAGCGAGCGCGCCGAGCTCGATATCTCCATTAACGGTTCGGTACCGATTCGCAGCGAAGGCAATCCGGTCCGCAATGGCATGCCCGATCTCGACCCGACCCTCGAACTCGGCCCCACGCTTAACCTGTGGCTGGCTAAGTCGGCGCGCTCGAAACTCGCGCTCAGGCTGCCGTTGCGCGCGGTTATCGCCAGCGATTTTCGATCGATTCACGCTGTCGGGGTGCTGGCTAATCCGAACTTCAACCTCGACTTGAAGGCGGTGCAGGGATGGCGGTTGGGACTGGTGGCGGGTGCCCTGTTTGCCGACCGGAAGCACCATGATTATTTTTATGGGGTGGCCCCCGAATTTGCGAGACTGGGACGACCGGCGTATCGTGCCCCGGGTGGATACTCGGGTGCGCAGTTCATCGCGGCCATTTCGCGGCGCTTTGAGCCGGTATGGGTGGCCGGGTTCGTCAAATACGATGTCACCGGCGGGGCGAAGTTTGCGTCGAGCCCGCTGGTGGAGCGGCGCAACAACCTGTCAGTGGGTGTCGCCGTGACGTGGATGTTTGCGCAGTCAGGCAGACGCGTTGAACTCAATGATTAGGCCAGGCCATGCCACCGAATGGATTGTTTTCCGCAGCGGATTCCGGAGGGCAGGCACCCTTGTTAATCTATAATCCTAGAAACGGCAGTTGACCGCTATCAATCCCGTGGAACACCGCGCCAGTGCTAGGGTTTCGCTCCCGACGCGTTTCTCCCAATGGGTGAGAGCACTACGGGTGCGATTGCACATTTTGCAGGCTCCCTGACAGCGTTGTTCCTCCTGGCAGGGTGAAGCCTGCGTCGTCGTTGTTGCCAAATGAGGCCTTGCCAGGAAGCCCGCAAAATGCACACTCACACCCGTCCAACTGCCGTTTCTAGGATAATTTGCCGTGAGCCCCCACGGCATCAACCTTTCAATTCTGTTGCCACCATTTGAATATTGATACGGATGCCAATTCCTGCCACCAAAATCGTAGTCGTCATTCCCGCCTTCAATGAAGCGGCGACCATCCGCGAACTCGCCAAGAGCGCGCTGCGTATCGTTCCCGATGTCGTGATCGTTGACGACGGTTCGTCGGATTCGACCGGCGAACAACTTGCCGGATTGCCGGTAGTGGTGCTGCGCAACGAACGGAACCTCGGCAAGGCGGCAAGCCTGTGGAAGGGCTTTGAACATGCGCGCGCCCACAATGCGCAATTCGTGGTCACATTGGATGGCGACGGCCAGCATCGGCCGGAAGATATGCTGCGGCTCCTGAACATGGCTGAGCAGGCGCCACAATGCATCATCATCGGCGCGCGTTTGCACGACAGGAAAAACTTTCCACCGCGGCGCTACTACGCAAACCAGTTTGCACGCTTCTGGATTTCATGGGCTGCAGGTTACCCAATTGCCGATACTCAATCCGGGTTTCGAGTCTATCCGGCCATCCTGCTCGCCAAGCTCACGCGCCGCGACGTCGTGTGGAACGGCTTCGTGTTCGAGAGTGAAGTATTGATTGCCGCAGGCGCAGTAGGCATACGCAGTATTGCCGTGGCAATTCCAGGCATTTATCCGCAAGGGGCGCGGCCGAGTCATTTCCGGCCATTTCTGGACATTGCCCGCATTGTGGTGATGGTTGCAGGACGTCTTCTCAGGCGAGGCATGTATCCAATGGGCCTTTGGCGGAGCCTCAATTTACCGATGGCCATCGAGGTCGGCCCGGATATGGTGCCACTTTCCGGTGCCGGTCTCGCCGAAGTTGGCGGCAATCAGCCTCCTGTCCCGCGAATCTGACCAGCGTTTTTCATGCACACCGAGGCCGCACCGGGCAGCGCGTCACCCTGCCGTCGGCAGTCGATACTCCTTGAATTCTTCGCGCATTTTGGTCTTCAACAATTTCCCGGTCGCGGTATGCGGCAATTGCTCGACAAACACCACGTCGTCCGGCATCCACCATTTGGCGATCTTGCCTTGAAAGAACGCGAGTAATTCTTCCTTCGTCACGTCGGCATCTTTTTTCTTCACCACCACCAATAGCGGGCGCTCGTCCCACTTCGGATGTTTGATGCCAATCACGCCCGCTTCCAGCACCGCCGGATGCGCGACGGCGATATTCTCCAGATCGATCGAGCTGATCCACTCGCCGCCCGATTTGATCACGTCCTTCGAGCGATCCGTGATCTGCATATAGCCATCGGCATCGATTGTGGCAACGTCGCCGGTGGTGAACCAGCCGTTTTGCAGCGCGGTTTTTTCGTCCTTGAAATAGTGTTCGACAATCCACGGGCCGCGCACCATCAAATCGCCAAACGCTTTTCCATCGTGCGCCAGCGGCTTGCCGTCGGCATCGAATATTTCCAATTCAACGCCGAAGATCGGTCGACCTTGCTTGACCTTTACCGCGAATTGTTCTGCGGCGGAGAGTTGCATGTGTTTTGCCTTGAGCCGGCACATGGTGCCGAGCGGCGACATTTCGGTCATGCCCCACGCATGAACCACATTGACCCCGTAATCGCGCTCAAAGGTTTCGAGCATCGCCGGCGGGCAGGCGGCACCACCGATAATGGTCTCGCGAAACGTGCTGAATTTCAGGTTGTTTGACTTGACGTGGTTCAGGAGACCCATCCACACCGTCGGCACCCCGGCGCTCATGGTGACGCCTTCATCCTCAAACAGGCGATGAATGCTCGCGCCATCCATCGCGGCACCCGGCAACACCAGTTTCACGCCAGCGGCGGCGCAAATATACGGCAGGCCCCATGCGTTCACATGGAACATCGGCACCACCGGCAGCACCACATCCTTCGAGGTGAGAGAAACGCGTCCGCGGTCATGGCACCCATGGTGTGAATCACCGTCGAGCGGTGCGAATACAACACGCCTTTCGGGTTGCCGGTGGTGCCGGAGGTGTAGCAGAGGCTGGAGGGCGTAGTCTCGGCGAATTCAGGCCACGCGAATTCTTCGCTTTCTGCTTTGATCAAATCTTCATAGCACAGCAGGTTGGGAATGTTGACCGATGGCATGTGCGCGCGATCTGTCATTGCGATGAAGCCCTTCACGCCCGTGAGCGTCGGTGCCAGTTTTTCCAGCAGCGGCGCGAACGTAACATCGAAGAAAATGTATTGATCGTCGGCGTGGTTGACGATGTACGTGAGTTGCTCGGGAAAGAGGCGCGGGTTGATGGTGTGAATAACGGCACCCATGCCGGAGACGCCGTAATACAACTCGAAATGCCGGTAGCCGTTCCACGCCAGCGTGCCGATGCGCTCGCCGGGTGCCACGCCCAATCGTGTCAGCGCGTTGGCGAGACGCTTCGCGCGCCTCGATGCGTCCGCATATGTGTAGCGATGCAATACAAAGTTCGCGCCGCCCTCAACCGTGCGCGAAACGATTTCGGTGCCAGCATGACAACGCAGCGCATGCTCGATCAATGACGAAATCAACAGCGGGCGTTGCATCATGCTGGATAACATGTCTTCCTCCTGAATCTTGTTGTTGGCACCAATGCGGGTGTTCTAAAAAAACCAGCATCCGTTTGCGCGACGGCGGCAGGCCGGCCCAGTCTTCGGCCGGGCAAAGGCAATGCGAATTTCAACAAACATCTAACGACGTTGCTTCAGCCACTCCAGAAATTTCAGCGACGGCAGGGCCGGGCTCATCAGGTATCCTTGCGCCAAATCGCAACCCATTTTTTTCAATTCCTTCAGCGTTGCCTCGTCCTCAACGCCCTCGGCCACGACAGAAAGATCGAAGTTGTGGGCGAGATCAATGACTGATCGGACAATTTGGTTATCGCCTTTGGTTTGGCGCATCTGTTGCACAAATTGCTTGTCGATCTTGAGTTCATCCAGCGGAAAATTTCTGACATACGACAGCGACGAATAGCCGGTGCCGAAGTCATCAGCGGACAATCGCAAGCCCATTTTTTTCAGGCGATTCATGACCGCAATCGATTGGTCGGCATCGACAATGGTCGAACTTTCAGTAATCTCAAGCGTGATCTTGCGTGGATCCGCGTCCCAGGTACCGATTGCCTGCGAAATAATTTCCGGCAGATCGCCATCGATCAGATTCAGCGTTGAAAGATTGACGCTGACCTCCAGATCAACGCCGCCATGTTTCCATTCCGACTGGTGGCGCAACACCGTCCCCAGCACCCATGTGGTGAGACTGCCAATCATGCGGCCACCTTCCGCAACCCGCACAATGGCCGGCGGCGCAATCGCGCCCTGACCCGGCAGCGTCCAACGCAACAATCCTTCCACGGCACGGCACGCGCCATTCTTGATCGCCACTTGCGGCTGGTAATGCACTTCAAGCTGATTGGTGCGCATCGCCTCACGCAGCGGCTCTTCAAGCCCGAGATAGGTATCGACTTCGCGCCGGTCATCGCGCTGAAAAGCATGCTGTGCGACATCGCGTGACCGCGCGATGCGCTTGGCGATATCCGCATGCACGATCAACTCTTCGGCGTCCTCCGCGTGCTCCGGATAACAGGCGATGCCGATGGTAGGTCGCACGCTGACGGGCAGATCGTCGATTTCAAACGGCGCTTCGAGGGCGCGCAGCAGCTTGCTGGCGGCGAGCCATGCCATCGCGCCTGATTTCAGGTTCGGCAGGATCACGCAAAGCGTGCCATCGGTCAGGCGCACAAGGCGATCTGTCGGACGAAGCGCCTCGGGCAGGCGTTGCAAGGCGTGACGCATGATTTCATCGCTGGCAATGCCGAACAAGGCATCAAGTCGATCCACTCGTACCAGACTCACAATAAGTACCGCGACGGTGCGTTGTGCAATGCGCGCGTGATCGATCGCGTTGGCCAGCGTGGAGCGCAAACTATCGCGCGGAAGCACCTGACTGAATGTTTCGCGCACAACAGCCGATGCCGGTACCGGATTCGCGGCAATGACTGCGGCACCTTTGGGCGGGATGATTGGCGCGGGCGGCATGGGTTGCGTGGGTGGCGTGGGTTGCAAGGGTGGTGTCGGTGGTGGGGGCGGCATCACGCGAGATAGTATTCGCTGGGATCCAGGCCATAGGAATTACTTGGCAAACCACGGCGGATATAGGCGGGATGTTCCGACACGTCGTAGAGCAGATCGCGCAGGCTGGGGCTGGCGCAGTGGGATTTGTCGGCATTGGTGACCACCAGCACTTTCGGACGCAGCCGTTTCAGTTTGCCGTGCGTGACCACGACCGCCACTTCGCCGGTCGATAATTCAACGAGGCTTCCGACCGGAAACACGCCGATCGACTGGATGAATTGTTCGACCATGTCGGCATGGAATTGCGTGCCGCTCCAGTTGGAAAGCATTTGCAGGGCTTGATGAGGCGATACCGCCTCGGCATACGGGCGGTGGCGGGTAATGGCGGAAAAAGTATCGGCAATGGCGCTCATGCGGCCAAACACGCTGATCTTTTCGCCCATCAGATTGTTCGGATAACCGGTGCCGTTCATGCGCTCATGATGTTGCGCAATGCCTTCAAGAATATCGGGGTGAAGATTCGGTGTCTTGCTGAGAATTTCGAGGCCCAGCTCGACATGTTCCTTGATTTCCTCGAATTCGTCCGAGCTTAAGCGCGCATCGCGTTCCAGCAATTCGCGCGGCAACTTGATCTTGCCGATATCCAGCAACAACCCCAACATGCCCAGATGCGAAAGTGCTTCCTTCGGGTAACCCAGGTGCCGCCCGAACGCGACCATGCAGATCGCCACCGACAAGCCATGATCGTAGACACTGGAATCGCGCTCCCGCATGCGTGCGACCCACATCAGAGCGTCAGGATTGCGCACCATGCTCTCCACCATGTCTTCGATGACTTCTTCGACGCTTTCCAGTTTCAGGTTATTGCCGGCGCGAATATCCGCCGCGACGCGGTTCAGCATATCGGTGGTGCGCTGGAACGCAACGGTGGCCGCGCCAATTTCCTCTTCGACCGGCTTCGCGTCTTCGTATATGGTCAGTTGTACGGATTCCGGGATAAACGCGGCGCGTACCTGCAGCGGCTTTTCGGCGATGACTTGCGGCACTTGGTCGTCGTCAAACGTTTCTTCTTCCTCGCGCTTGGCGAACAATCCGGAAACGCCGGCGCGCATTTTTCCCCACAGGCCGCCGGATGAATTGGACGGGTCGGCAGCGGGTTCCGCAGTCGAGCCGCGCGACCCGGCGGCGCCGGTCAAGGTGCGCGAATCGAATTTCCCGGAATTCAAGCGACTATCCTTGATCGGAATCGCGAACTCGGCGGTGCCGGTGCGCCCGGTGTCGGCGGTGCCGGGTTTCGGCCGGGTTGCCGGCGACGGAGTTCGCGCGACGTTGACCTTTGGCGTACCGGTTCCTGATGCGGTTTGCGGCGTCGCAACCCGGTTGACCGTTACGCGCGGCTCGCTACCGGCGTCACGCGGCACAAATGCCGCCTTCTTTGCGGGTGCGGCAAATTCCGGTCCCACCGAGCGGTGGGGATCCATCAGAATCCATTTGCAGTGTTGGCGCAATTGGCGAAGCTGTTGCTCGTCTTCGACCAGAAAGCCCTGCAACAAAAAGGGCGTGTCGATCCACGGTCGATCCAGTTCGACAATGAACATGCCGATCTTGATGTTCTCGGCGTTAACTTTTTCGGACATGGGCAGGTGTTTGCAGTAACGAGACAGTAATTTACAGTGATGGCCGAACACGAAAATTCGACGTCAACCAATAGTCTACTTGGTTACGCACATTTCGGCGAATTCCGCCATGTGGGAAGCGCCCGAATTGGCAATTGCCGCGATTCCGATTATCCTCGCGCATCCCTTTCAACTGACCATGCCAGAAAGCACCCATCCTCGTGGATTTCAAACTGCACGCCACCTGCGGCCAAGCGCGTCGCGGCACGCTTAGCCTCACCCACGGTGTTGTCGAGACGCCGGTGTTCATGCCGGTCGGCACCTATGGTTCGGTGAAAGGCATCAGCCCCGCCGAATTAGCTGAAATCGGCGCGCCAATTGTGCTTGGCAATACCTTTCTCCTGTGGCTGCGCCCGGGCATGGACATCATCGGCAAGTACCACGGGCTGCATAAATTCATGGCGTGGAACAAGCCCATCCTTACCGATTCCGGCGGCTTTCAGGTCTGGAGTCTGGGTGAACTGCGAAAAATTTTCGAGGAAGGCGTGGCGTTCCAGTCGCCGGTGAATGGCGACAAATGTTTCCTGTCGCCGGAGGAATCGATGCGCATTCAACGTGTGCTGAATTCCGATATCGCGATGATTTTTGACGAATGCACCGCGCACCCGGCGACGCTCGATGAGGCGGCAACATCGATGCGTTTGTCATTGCGCTGGGCGGCGCGCTGCCAGACCGAATTTGCGCGCCTGAAAAACCCCAATGCGCTATTCGGCATTGTGCAAGGCGGCATGCACGAGAGCCTGCGCGATGAATCGATTGACGGGTTGAAGGATATTGGTTTTGACGGCTACGCCATCGGCGGATTGTCGGTGGGTGAGCCGAAAGTGGACATGCGCCGTGTGCTTGCACATACCGCACCGCGCCTGCCTGTGGATAAGCCGCGCTACCTGATGGGTGTCGGTACGCCCGAGGATTTGGTGGCGTCGGTGGCTGAGGGAGTCGATATGTTTGACTGCGTGATGCCCACCCGAAATGCGCGCAATGGCTGGTTGTTCACAAAATTTGGCGATATCAAGATCCGCAATGCGCGCTACAAGGACGATTTGAAACCGCTGGATGAGACCTGCGGCTGCCACACCTGCCGGCATTTCAGCCGCGGTTATTTGCACCATCTTCAACGCATCAACGAAATGCTCGGCGCACGGCTCAACACCATTCACAACCTTTACTACTATCAGGAACTGATGCGCGAAATGCGCGCCGCCATCGAGAGCGATTCCTTCGCCGGTTTTGTCACGCGCTTCCATTCCGACAGGCAGGCCGGCCCAGCCTGAAATGGTATAATTTCAGGTTAATCATTTTGGCTGGCAGGTTATGAAAAAATTCCATGGCGCTTGAAAGTGCTGCGGATCGTCTCCAGCTTGCTCTAACACGAATCACTTCTGTTTTCGGAGACCGCACATGATCAGCAACGCCTACGCGCAAGCCGCCTCATCCACCCAAGGTGCCGCCCAAGGTGACCCGCTACCGAGCCTGTTCATCATCATCGGCATGTTCGTGCTGATGTATTTTCTGATGATCCGTCCACAGCAAAAAAAGGCCAAGGAACATAAGCAAATGGTCGAGGGCCTGCAAAAGGGCGACGAAGTGATTGCGCTCGGCATCATCGGCAAAATCACCAAAATGAACGACACCTACATCGGCCTCGAAGTGGCAAACGGCACCGTATTGCACATCCAGAAACAGGCGGTCACCACCTTGTTGCCGAAGGGTACGTTCAACGACGTCGCAAAGTGACATTGCAATACCCGCAGAATGTTTTGAGGTTGAAATGAATAAATACCCGCTCTGGAAATACATCGTCATCGCGGTTGCGCTGGTGGTCGCTTTTCTGTATACCCTGCCGAATTTCTATGGCACCGTACCAGCCTTGCAGGTTGCCGGATTGCGTGCCGTGAAAGCCGATGCCACGACATTGAAAACGGTCGAAGATGCGTTGAAGGACGCGAAGATCGACGTCGACAGCGTTCAGCTCGACGGCGAAATCGTCAAGGTCAAATTCAACGACACCGGTACCCAATTGCAGGGTCGTGATGCGATTCAGAAAAAGGTCGGCGCGAGCTATGTGGTGGCGCTGAATCTGGTTTCCAATTCGCCGGCGTGGTTATCCAGCATCAATTCCTTGCCGATGTATTTGGGGCTCGATTTGCAGGGTGGCGTACATTTTCTGATGCAGGTCGATATGAAGGCGGCGGTCGACAAAGCGGTTGACCGCTACACCGGTGACGTTCGCACGTTGCTGCGCGACAAGAAAGTCTTTTATTCCGGTATCGCGCGCGAAGGCGAGCGGGTGGTGGTACGTTTCAAGGAGCAGCCGGAATTGCTGCGCGGCCAAAAGGAAATTGGCGCTC
>JANLQC010000080.1:0-1591 GCA_031367575.1 Betaproteobacteria bacterium
GAGACTCTTTACCTCGAAACAAAGTTGGAGAGGTCGTCGCGCTCGCTGATAAGTTTGCGACGCTTGCAGGTATGTTCAGCATTGGTCAATTGCCAACGGGAGATAAAGACCCATTTGCGTTGCGGCGCCACGCAATTGGTGTAATACGGATCGTTGTGGAAAAAGAATTGCCCGTTGACATTTCTGCGCTGATAAGGCTCGGAGTTCAACAGTTTGGTTCGACGATCGTCGCGAATGTCGGGCAGAACCCTAACTTTTTGATCAATTTGGAAATTGCCGCTCAGGATGAGCAAAGGCGGGTAGTTACAGCAGAAAAACTCACCGAGTTCTTATTCGAGCGATTTGCCGCCATGCTTAAAGAGCAAGGATTTTCGTCGCAAGAAGTTGATGCAGTATTGTCATTGTCGCCTCAGCGATTTGCGAACGTAATTAACCGACTCAGTGCGGTTAGATCGTTTAGCAAGCTGCCCGAGGCAGCAAGCCTCGCGGCCGCCAACAAACGCATCGGCAACATTTTGAAGAAGACGGACAAGCCATTCGCGAATGCCAATCGCGGCAAACTGGTTGAGCCCGCCGAACACGCATTGTTCGATGCCGTTCAAGTCACCCAGCCTGAGTTTGAAAAATATTACGCTACAGGTGATTACACCAGCGCGCTGAAATCATTGGCCGCGCTGAAGTTGCCGGTGGATGCATTCTTCGACACTGTGATGGTCAACGTGGACGATGCCGGCCTCCGTGAAAACCGCCTTGCCTTGCTGGGTGATTTGCACGCCCTCATGAACAAGATCGCCGACCTTTCCAAACTTGCCACATGACGCCAAAAATCAATCCGATCCTGCTCGATATTCCGAATGAAATTGCCGGGCCGCGCCTGATCGTGCGTCCGTACTTGGAGTCCGATGCGTCGGCACTCTGGGAGGCGGTAGATGCATCGCGGACTTTTCTCGCGCCGTGGATGCCATGGATCACGGATTGGAAAGTGCCGGAATTTGCCCGTGAGGTCATTCGCCGCAATTCGGCAAAGTGGATTCTGCGCGAAGACCTCACGATGGGCATGTTTGATCGTGAGACTGAAAAGCTGCTCGGCGGTTGCGGTCTGCATCGTTTCGATTGGACAATTCCTGCGATGGAGATTGGTTACTGGCTTCGGCCGGATGCCGAGGGCAAGGGATTTGTAACGGAAATGGTGACGCTGCTCAGGCATTTTGCCTTCGACCAATTGCAGGCCGAGCGCGTGGAAATCCGTTGTGATGCGATCAATGTTCGCAGCGCCGCCGTCGCGCGTCGAGCAGGCTTCATCCTTGAGGCGACGCTGCGCGGTTCGCGCCGCAATGTCGATGGCGTATTGGGCGATACGCTGGTATTCGCATCAATCCGCGCCGATCACGTAAAATAATTTCATGTCTGCCCCCCTAAAACTGGTGATCCTCGACCGCGATGGCGTGATCAACGTCGATAGCCATCAATTCATCAAGTCACCCGACGAATGGAAGGCGTTGCCCGGTTCCATCGAGGCGATCGCGCGCCTGAACCAAAGTGGATTTCGGGTGGTAGTGGCCACCAATCAATCCGGCATCGGTCGCGGATT
>JANLQC010000084.1:0-5777 GCA_031367575.1 Betaproteobacteria bacterium
GCCACTTCTTTGGCGGGCGCGGCTTGTTGAGCCAACACCGCCCCGGACATTAGCATCGCCGAACAAACACTCCAGATTGCGGTCAGTTTTCCGAGATTCATGATCATCGCCCACTTCTCCTATTTTTTGACATCGGTGCGAAGGTACTCGTTTTGCGTATTGGTGCGTTGCGCGAGCGCGGCTTCCCATTTTTTCTTGTCGCCGCCAAAGGTCGCACCGTCCGCCGCGCGTGTATCTTTTTTGCCCGCATAGACTTTTTCGGTCTTGGCGACTTGGTCGATCTCACCGCATGCTGCCAGTGCGAGGGCAGTGATGAAGGCCGCCAGTGCTACGAGTTGGTGGCGCGCCCTCATGTTTTGGCTCCCAGTGGCGCGATCCGCGGGTCAACTTTATAAGCCATCGCCCAGCCCCAGACTTCTTCACCTTTGCGCCGAACCTGCACGCGCTGTTTGTAGATGGTGGCAATCACGTCGCCATCTCCGGCGAGCAATGCCTTGGTCGAACACATTTCCGCGCACACCGGCAACTTGCCTTCCGCCAGACGATTGCGTCCATATTTCAAGAACTCAACCTCGGTGTTGTTCTCTTCGGGGCCACCGGCACAATAGGTGCATTTGTCCATCTTGCCGCGCAATCCAAACGCGCCTGCCTGCGGAAACTGCGGCGCGCCAAACGGACAGGCATAGAAGCAATAACCGCAGCCGATGCACAGATCCTTGTCGTGCAGGACCACACCTTCCTCGGTCTTGTAAAAGCAATCGACCGGACACACTGCCATGCACGGTGCGTCGGTGCAATGCATGCACGCCACCGAGATCGAGCGCTCGCCGGGCTTGCCGTCGTTCACCGTCACCAGCCGCCGGCGATTCACGCCCCATGGAACTTCATGCTCGTTCTTGCACGCGGTGACACAGCCGTTGCACTCGATACAGCGCTCGGCGTCACAGATAAATTTCATTCTTGCCATGATGAGTTCTCCTGTTATCCGTGGGCTTAGGTCAATGCAACCTGGCAAAGCGTGGTCTTGGTTTCCTGCATCATCGTCACACTGTCATAGCCGTAAGTGGTGGCGGTATTGACGGCTTCGCCACGAACAATCGGTGCCGTGCCCTCAGGATATTTGTCGACCAGATCCTTGCCCTGCCACCAGCCTGAAAAGTGGAACGGAATGAAGGTCGTGCCGGAGGCAACGCGCTCGGTCAACAGCGATTTCACCTTGAGCTTGGCCTTGGTCGGCGTGGTGACCCAAACAAACTGGTTGTTCTTGATGCCACGCGCTTCGGCATCCTTCGGGTTGATCTCAATGAAGTTTTCCTGCTGCAATTCCGCCAGCCACGGGTTCGAGCGCGTTTCCTCGCCGCCACCTTCGTATTCAACCAGTCGTCCCGAGGTCAGGATCAGCGGATATTCCTTGCCGATGTCCTTGTTTTTTTCCTGCACGGACTTGAACAGCGTTGGCAGGCGCCAGAAGGCTTTCTTGTCTTCGTGGCTGGGGTACTTTGCCACCATGTCCGCGCGCGGACTGTACAACGGCTCACGATGCTGCGGAATGCCATCCGGGAAATTCCACACCACTGCGCGTGCCTTGGCATTGCCAAACGGGTGGCATCCGTGGTTTTTCATCGCAACCCGGATGATGCCGCCGGATAAATCGGTCTTCCAGTTTTTGCCTTCAGCCGCTTTCTGCTCGTCCTCGGTAAGTTCCGCCCACCAGCCGAGTTTTTTCAGCAGCACATGATCAAATTCCGGATAGCCGGTGGTGATTTCAGCCCCCAGCGAATGTGATCCGTCTTCGGCCAGCAACGACACGCCATCGCGCTCGACACCGAAGTTGGCGCGGAAATTACCACCGCCGTCCATCACATGTTTGCTGGTGTCGTACAGATTCGGCGAGCCAGGATGTTTCAGCGCGGCGTTGCCGTAACACGGCCACGGCAATCCAAAATAGTCGCCGTTCATGTTGTAGCCGGATTCCTTGTCGATCACATCCTTGGTGCAGCGCAAGGTTTTTACATCGAAGGCATCCATGTTGCGCATGTGCGCTTTCAAGCGCTCGGGCGATTGGCCGGAATAGCCGATGGTCCAGGTGCCACGGTTGATTTCGCGCAGGATGTCCTCGACCAGCGGTTCCTCGCCATTCAACGCGATATTCTGTTTGCCGTTGGCTTTGCCGAGCAGTTGATCGCCGAAGCCGAATTTCCTGGCGAGCAAATACATGATGGTGTGATCGGGCTTCGATTCAAACAAAGGCTCGATCACTTTTTCGCGCCACTGGAGCGAACGGTTCGAGGCGGTTACCGAACCCACGGTCTCAAACTGCGTCGCAGCGGGCAGCAGATAAATGCCGTCCTGACGATCCGGCATCGCGGCGGACGCCGTCGGATAGGGATCGATGATGACCATCAATTCCAGCTTCTCCATCGCGGTCTTCATTTCCAGGCCGCGGGTTTGCGAATTGGGCGCGTGGCCCCAATAAATCATTGCTTTAAGGTTGCTGTCCTGATCGATCAGTTCATTTTTTTCCATCACGCCATCAATCCAGCGCGACACCGTCATGCCCGGCTTTTCCATCATCGCCTGCGAGGCAAACTGCGCCTTGATCCAGTCGTAATCGACGTTCCAGACCTTTGCCCAGTGTTTCCACGAACCCGCAGGCAGGCCGTAGTAGCCCGGCAATGAATCCGGATTCGGGCCGACGTCGGTGGCCCCTTGCACGTTGTCGTGGCCACGGAAAATATTCGCGCCGCCGCCCGAGGTGCCGATATTGCCCAACGCCAACTGCAGGATGCAACTGGCGCGCACCATCGCGTTGCCGATGGTGTGTTGCGTCTGGCCCATGCACCAGACGATGGTGGCGGGTTTGCTTTTGGCCATCGCCTCCGCGGCTGCATAGACTTCCGCTTCGGGTACGCCGCAGGCTTCTTCGACCGCCTTGGGATTCCATTTTTTGAGAATGTCTTCCTTGACCTTGTCCATGCCGTAGACGCGGTCATTGATGTACTGCTTGTCTTCCCAGCCATTGGAGAAGATGTGATACAGCATGCCGAACAGGAATGGAATGTCGGTGCCGGAACGGATGCGGATGTATTGATCTGCCTTGGCGGCAGTGCGGGTGAAGCGCGGATCAACCACGATCAGGCGCGAGCCGTGCTCTTTCGCATTCAGCATGTGCAGCATCGACACCGGATGCGCTTCGGCCGCGTTTGAGCCGATGTACATGGCGCACTTGGTGTTTGACAAATCGTTGTACGAATTTGTCATCGCGCCGTAACCCCAGGTGTTGGCCACACCGGCCACCGTCGTGGAGTGGCAAATGCGTGCCTGATGATCGCAATTATTGGTGCCGAACAGCGAGACGAACTTGCGCATCAAATACGCCTGTTCGTTATTGTGTTTGGAGGAGCCCACCCAATAAACCGAATCCGGGCCACTTTCTTTTTTAAGCTTCAAGAGTTTATCGCCGATTTCATTGATCGCCGTTTCCCAACTGATGCGTGTGTATTTTCCGTTGACCAGTTTCATCGGATATTTAAGGCGATGTTCGCCGTGGCCGTGTTCGCGAATTGCCGCACCCTTGGCGCAATGCGCACCGAGATTGATCGGCGAATCGAACACCGGTTCCTGGCGCACCCAGACGCCGTTTTGCACCACCGCATCGATCGCACAGCCGACCGAGCAATGCGTACAGACGGTGCGCTTGATTTCCATCTTGCCCGTTGTGCCGCTCGCGGCGGTGGCGGCCTCGGCCTTCTTCACCATCGAGAATGGCAATTGGGAAGCGAATGCGCCGGCTCCCGCTGCCAGCCCGGAACGACGCAGGAACGCGCGCCGATCCATCGTGCCGAGCGCGTTGTTCATGAGTTGTGCAAGTCCGGATTTGGCGACGCCGGTGTTGCTGGTTTTTTTGGTCAGTAACATGGTCTTCTCCTCGCTTGGCCTAGATTCGCGTTGTTTCGTAGTACTGACGGATGTGATCGGTCTCGTGATATCCCTTCACCTTAACCTTTGCCTTTTCCGTTGGCGCGGCCGCAACCACGTTTAGTGCCTGACCGACGTTGCCACCGGCGACAACAGCGGCAACCGCACCGGCGCTTCCCAGCGTTGCGCCCAGCAGAAATTTGCGGCGTTTTTCGGTGCTCGTTCCGGTGGCCGACCCGGTTGGTTTTTGATCGGATTTCATCTCACACCTCCATGCATTGGTTCGTTCGGTGATTCGGAAAAAAACAGGTCTCTGGCGACGCACTCACATTGCAAAAGCTTGAATCTCGATCTCAAAAAACGCATCGGCAAAAGCCGCAACTCTCTTATAGTAATTCGATTTTTGATTTTGTGTTATTGCAGCGCAACATTGTTTTATCCATGGCTGCATGTGTTTCAGAAAAAAAACTCGCTGCTGCTCGACACTTGCCGGCGCATTCGATACATCGCCCAATATCATTGCGCGCATCACGTCACAGAGTGCCGCGAGATGATCTTCCGGTTCGCTGACCGAAGGGTCGCGCAGAAACCCCTGCGCCAATAAATCGCCACGCAACGCCGCCAGCGGCTTTTCATTCATAAAGCCTGATACATAAAATGAGCCAAACAACATCACCGGTGGCCGTCCGACGCCGACAAAAACCGCTTGGTATTCCTCTTCCACCGCATCGTGACTGACTGCCCCGGATGCGGCCGCGAGCGCACCCCAAGTCTTGGCGAGTTCGCCCGCCTCTTCACCTTCGGGTTCACTCGACAGCATCACCGCGCGCAGCATGGTGTCGTCCGGCGCGCGGTAAAAAAGTGACGCCAGCAACGCATAAAAATCCGCGCGCACCTGATCCTCGGGTTCAATCTGCCGCAGTTTTTCAATCTTGATGGCTGTCCTGGACACATGGAGCGGCGCGTTCATTCGATCAGCTTTCCGGTGAGAATCGACGCTTCATGCTTGTTGCTCATCATGTCAACCACGCGGCAATCGGCGCACATTTGCAGTCGCTGCAAACTGCCTTCGGACTGAAACATCGAATGACCCATTAGCTTGCCGAGCATGTTGTCGATCATCAGCTTGGTGCCGAGCGCCTTGCCGCAGGAAATGCAGTTGAACGGCTCGGATTCATTCAGCACCGCGGTCTGCTTGCGCGCGTCGGTCAATAGCAGGCGCGGAACAAGCGTGATCGCATTTTCCGGACAGGTGTTTTCACACAGGCCGCATTGCACGCAATTGCGCTCCAGAAAATTGAGGCGCGGATAATCCGCACCATCCATCAACGCGGACGCCGGGCAGGCACCGGCGCAGGCCATGCACAAAGTGCATTTTCTGGTGTCAACCTTGATCGCGCCAAACAGGCTGCCCGCAGTCAGCGCGATCTCGGTTTTGTTGGTCGGCGCGTGCCGCAACAGGTGTTCGATGGCGAACTCGAGGGTGCCACGTTTGTCATTTGAAAGATTAAATCCGGCGGGCACCGGTACCGTTTGACCGCCCTCGATTTGGTGCAATCGCTGTGGCGTATCGATGACGGAAAAATGACTGCCACCATAGCCAAGCGCGTTGAGTATGGTCTGCCCGAGTGCCATTTCGCGAGTCAATGCGGCCAGATATTGCGGTGCCTCGGATCCGCCCGCGAGAATCGCGACATGCCCGGCACCAAAGGCGATGGCACCCAGCAACACATCGAGCCCGCTCGAGGCCACATGCCAGGTTTCGAGCGGCAATGCATTGGCGGGTATGCCTTCGCCCGTTTTCAGATTTGCCGCGAGGCTCGCGCGGCCATCGGTGGCATTGTGGAAGACGATGATCG
>JANLQC010000090.1:0-1909 GCA_031367575.1 Betaproteobacteria bacterium
GGGATTACCTCGGCTCGTTTCTCTACATCCTTAAATTTGCAAAGCGTGCGGAAAGCCCGGCATATGAATGGGCTCGGCCTCGATGGCACTACCTTGGGCTTGTCGCCCCGGCGCAGGCCGGGGTCCAAGTTCAGCGTAGCCGAGGCGAATGCAAGATTGGGCCCCGGCCTGCGCCGGGGAGAAATTGGCCTTTGGAGGACGGGAGCGGGAAAGTGTCGTTCAACGGCAGGAATAATAAAAAACGGCGCACCCAAGTGCGCCGTTTTCCTTCAACCCAAAGTACGAATTACACCCGCGACCGAACCGTCTTTCCCGGCTCCGAAATCACCACTTCCACCCGGCGATTGATCGCGCGATTGGTATCGGTGTCATTGGACGCGACCGGAAAATTCTTGCCGTAGCCGGCTGTCGCAATCCGGTCTCCGGAGATTCCCATTCCGATCAACTGCGATTTCACCGCGTCCGCGCGTCGCTGCGAGAGTTCACTATTGGCGGCAATGCTGCCGACACTGTCGGTGTGCCCTTCAATGGAGACGCGGCGATCCGGATACTGTTTCATGAAATCGGCCAATTGCGAGATGCGTGCGCGGGAGCTTGGCTTCACTTCAGCGCGGTTGAATTCAAACAGCACGTCACCCAGTGTGATGACCATGCCGCGTTCGGTTTTCAAGGCTTCCAGCACCACCAGCTGGCGTGACAGGCTGGCCGCATACGCGTCCGCAGCGGCGGCTTGGTTTTGTGCGGCGGCAGCTTGGTTCTGCGCAGTCGCAATCTGGTTCTGTGCATTCGCGGCCTGGGCTTGCGCGGTGGCGGCGTCATTGGCGGCGTTGGCCGCATCGCGTTGGGCGATCACGGCCCTTTGCTGTGCGCCGGCCGTCTGTGCCTGAGCGATGGCCGCCTGGTCGCGTTGGAAGTTTGCATCGGCGCGTGCGTCGCGTGCGTCTGCGCGCGCATTGGAGGCATTGATCTGGGCGCGCTGGGCTTCACGTGCGCTGGCTTCGCCACGGGCGCGTTCGCGGTCGATTTCAGCGAGCTTGATCTGGTCTTCGGCCGCCTTGGCGTTACCCGCGGCCACGGCGGTGCGTGCGCGCTGGGTGGCGATGTAGGCGTTGTGATTCACGTCGATCTCTTCGCCCTTGATCTGCGATTGTTCGGCGCGGGCGAGGGCGTCATTGGCACGCTTCAGTTCCTGCGGCGCATTGGCCAGCACGTTGGGGTTCGATGAGGCAGAGCTTACGTTCGCGCGCGCTTCCACCAGTGACGGTGGCGCGGAGGAAGTACTGGCGCAACCGGCGGCAATGAGAGCGGCTGTGATGATGGTCAGAACCGGCTTGATCGACAAACGGGATTTGTGTGACAGCACTGACTGTAGATTCAGGCCTGAATTCATGGTTCGCAGTGTTTTCTTGTTCATGATGGGTTCCTTTTATGTTCGTGTCTGATTAGCGGCGGGCAAGTTCTTCGCGCAATTGGCGAATGCCTTCGCGCACTTCACCCAAGGCGCGGTCGGAACGCACCGAATGCGATTTTGCTTCGGCCAGATTGGCGTCGGCTTCAGCCTTTTCGGCAAGCCGTTTTGCTTCGTCATAGTCTTTGCGTGCCACCGCGGCGTTGGCGCGTTCCAGTTTTTCGCGCGCCTGAGAAACTTCGATCGGTGCTTCTGCCGCCGCCGGCCCGGATGCGCGATCCACCGCCGCGCGGGCAACCGCCATCTCTTCTCGCGGCATGTCCCCCGTTGATGCACAGCCCGGCAACGTGAGCACGGCTAGCGCGGTAATAACGGCGAGTGTGACGAACGGTCTCGCAATGGTCAGATTATTTGTTTCACGGGTGTTCATGGAGTCCTCCAGAAATGAATGAGTGTGGTCTTCGCCGAATCCGGCGAAAGCAGCACTCATTGTCATTGCCG
>JANLQC010000110.1:0-3091 GCA_031367575.1 Betaproteobacteria bacterium
GCATGGGTACCAAGGAAGGCTGCGCGGAAGGTGATTGCGGTGCCTGCACGGTCGTGATCGGCGAGTGCCGGCACGGCGAAATTGTGATGAAAACGGTGAACGCCTGTATTCGATTCATGCCGACCCTGCAGGGCAAGGCGCTGTTCACGGTGGAATATTTGCGCGGGGAAAATGGCCGTCTTCATCCGGTGCAGCAGGCGATGGTCGATTGTCATGCCTCGCAGTGCGGCTTTTGTACGCCCGGATTCGTCATGTCGCTATGGGGCCTTTACATCAATGGCGCAGGCTCGAAAAACGCCAACAAGACCGATGACACAAGTGTCCGCCGGGCCATCACCGGCAACTTGTGTCGATGCACCGGGTACCGGCCAATCATTGAGGCCGGCAAACGCATGTTCGACCTGCCAGCGATTCACTTTGACCGCATCGCGTTGGCACAAATGCTCGCATCCCTTACTCAAGCGCAGACAACGCAAGTGACGTGCTACGAAAATAAGGGTCGTCGGTTCTTCATGCCACGCACGCTTGCCGAATTGATCAAATTGCGGTCAGCGTTTCCGGAATCGACAATATTGGCCGGTGGCACCGACATCGGCCTTTGGGTCAATAAGCAATTTCGCGAATTGGGCGACATTGTTTACACCGGTGAAGTCGCGGAATTGCGCGCGATTATCGACGACGCGACCGAAATGGTCATCGGCGCGGCGGTGCCACTAACGCAGGTTTACGCCTCGTTGCAACACATCTATCCTGAAATGAATGAGATGTGGGAACGGTTCGCGTCGATGCCGATTCGCAACGCCGGCACACTTGGCGGCAACATTGCCAACGGTTCGCCCATCGGTGACGCAATGCCCGCGCTCATGGTGCTTGGCGCACGTGTCACGCTCAGCAATGCAACGCGCTCGCGTCAATTGCCGCTCGAAGAACTTTATGTTGGATACCAGCAATTGGCAATATTGCCCGATGAAATTTTGGTCAGTATTCATATTCCGAAGCCGACACCGCGCCTGCGTTTTCGTGTTTACAAATTGTCGAAGCGCTTCGACTCTGATATTTCAGCCCTATGCGCGGCGTTCGCAATAGAAATGGATGGCGCGTCAATCAGGAAGATCAGGATCGCCTACGGCGGAATGGCAGCGACACCCAGGCGCGCAGCGCGAACCGAAGCGACCATGCTGGGAAAAACGTGGGACGAGGCCACGCTAAATCTTGCAATGGAATCCCTGTCGCAGGACTTCGCGCCGCTGACCGATCTGCGCGCCAGCGCGGATTACCGGATGAATGCGGCACGCAATCTTGTGCGACGCTTTCATTTGGAAACACGCCCGGGCAATCCTATCGCGGTGGAAAAAACCAGTGTGTTTGCCGGAATCGCGGCATCAATGTGAATTCAAACGCAACCCAAAACAGCCTTGTGATGGGCGTGGCGGCGCCCCATGAATCGGCACATTTGCATGTTTCCGGTGAGGCCATTTTTATCGACGATATTGCGGAGCTATGCGGGACGCTTCACGTGGCGATCGGCATGAGCGAAAGGTCACACGCAACGTTGATTTCATTGGATCTTGCGGCGGTGCGGGCGTTTCCCGGCGTTGTCGATGTATTGACGGCGAAAGACATTCCCGGCAACAACACCTGCGGTCCAATCCTTGCCGATGATCCGATTCTCGCGGAAAGTGTCGTCAGCTACTTCGGTCAGCCGATTTTTGCCGTGATCGCGAATTCGCGCGATTCGGCACGGCGTGCGGCACGTTGCGCCATTGTTGAATATGCAGATCTTTGCGCCGAACTCTCGCCGCAAAGTGCCCGAAAAAATAATTCATTGGTGATTCCCGCAATGCATCGCGCGCGTGGCGACGTGCTAAAGGCTTTGGCGGAGTGCGATCATAAAATGTCCGGCCAATTCAGTGTTGGCGGTCAGGAGCATTTCTATCTGGAAGGGCAAATTTCATACGCCGCACCGACCGAAAACGATGGAATGCGACTTTGGTGTTCGACCCAGCATCCGACTGAAATGCAACATCTGGTCGCACATGCATTGAAGTTGCGCGCACACCAAGTCACGGTGGAAACACGCCGAATGGGGGGGGGATTCGGCGGCAAGGAATCGCAGTCGGCGCAGTTTGCCTGTATCGCTGCCATCGCTGCTCAACGGTTGCGCCGCCCCGTGAAGCTTCGCTTGGACCGCGACGACGACATGATGATCACCGGCAAGCGCCATGATTTCTCCTTTGAATATGAAGCCGGTTTTGGTCAGGACGGGCTGTTGAAGGCGTTGAAAGTCGAACTGGTTTCGCGGGCCGGCTATTCGGCCGATCTATCCGGGCCGGTGATGTCGCGCGCGGTGTGTCATGTCGACAACGCGTACTACTTGAGTGACGTTGATATTCGCGGATTTGCCGCGCGCACCAACACACAGTCGAACACGGCATTCCGCGGCTTTGGTGGTCCGCAAGGCGCAATTGTCATCGAACACATTCTCGACAACATCGCGCGCGAGCTGGGGTTGGATTCACTGGATGTTCGCAGGAGAAATTTCTACGCGATTCATGAGCGCAACACAACGCCCTACGGAATGCAGGTCGAAGACAACGTCATTCACCAACTGGTCGATCAACTGGAACGCTCCAGTGACTACCGCCTGCGCCGCGCGGCGGTGCGTACCTTCAACGCCACCAGTCCGATTCTCAAAAAAGGCATCGCGTTAACGCCGGTGAAGTTCGGCATTTCATTCAACATGGTGCATTACAATCAGGCGGGCGCGCTGGTGCATGTTTATACCGACGGTTCGGTGCTGGTGAACCATGGCGGCACGGAGATGGGGCAGGGGTTGCACACCAAAGTTGCGCAGGTGGTGGCCAATGAATTCGGCATCTCACTGGTTCAAGTGCGCTCCACTGCCACCGATACCAGCAAGGTTGCCAACACATCTGCGACCGCAGCGTCCACCGGCAGTGACTTGAATGGCAAAGCGGCGCAGGATGCGGCCGCGACGATCAAATCGCGCCTCGCCAACTTTGCGGCCGACAATTTTGGTGGTACGCCGGCGGAGGTACGATTCGCGGACGATCACGTCCATGCCGGCGGC
>JANLQC010000114.1:0-3182 GCA_031367575.1 Betaproteobacteria bacterium
CGTTCCGTCAAGCGCTTGATCGGCTCGCCGATGTAACGCGCAAATATCGCGCCCAGCAACGCGGCGACCAGCACGGCACCGAATCCCCACCACAATAGCTGGTTCTGCATTTGCGCGGCAACGCTTCCAGCCAGGCCGGCCTCGGAACCGATTCGCATCGCGACAATGCCGATGACCAGTGCAACGGCAAGCGTGATGGCCGCGAACCCGGCAATGATGCGCAACTTGATGCTTGACGCCGGGCCTGAAAACCGGTCGCGACCGGGTTCATCAGCGTCCGTCAGTGCAACGGCACCCGCCATGCGGTGCGCCGAAAAACGGGTTTGCGGGTTTTGCGCCATGCTTCAGTCAATTCGCATTCGGTTTAATCATGAACAAAGGTCGCGTTGCGCCATTGCGAGGCAGGTTTGCGAGGCAGCGATCAGCGCAACGGTGCACCGCCCGCGGAAACGACGTTGAACATTTTGCTCCACAGGGTTTCTGCGGCGGACGCGCCCAATTTGCGCGCAAGTTGTTCGGAAAAAGTATCGTCCGGCGTGTAATCAACGACGAGCTCGGCTTTGATGACCTCGCGCGCCACAAAGTCGAGACTGCCGAGGCCGTCCGCGAGCCCCAGTTCAACACTCTTTTCACCCGACCAAACCAGCCCGGAAAACAATTCCGGAATTTCTTTCAGGCGCTTGCCGCGTCCTTCCCGCACCACTTTGATGAACTGCTGGTGGATCTCGGCGACCATCTGGTTCGCCAGTTTTTGCTGTTCCGGATTTGCGGGTGAAAACGGGTCGAGAAACCCCTTGTTTTCGCCGGCCGTAATCAAGCGCCGTTCGACGCCGAGTTTTTCCATTGCCCCGGTGAAACCAAAGCCGTCCATCAACACGCCAATGGAACCGACAATGGACGCCTTGTCGACAAAAATCTTGTCGGCCGCCGCCGCCGCATAATAGCCGCCTGACGCGCAGATATCCTGCACCACCACATAAAACGGAATGTCCCGGTGTTTTGCGCGCAACCGTTTGATCTCATCATTGATATATCCTGCCTGAACCGGGCTGCCGCCGGGGCTGTTGATGCGCAGCACCACACCTTGCGTGTTCTTGTCCTTGAAGGCTTGCTGCAATGCGTTGATGATGCGATCAGCCGAAGCTTTTGAGTCTGCCGAGATCACTCCCTTGAGCTCAACCAGCGAAGTGTGTTTTTCGAGTAACCCGGTTTCCCGTTTGCCGCCCGCCAAACCCATCGCCGCGAACAGCAACACAAAGCAGAAAGCCAACCAGCCTAAACTGAGTGCAATTCGCCAGCGGCGGGCGCGCCGCTGCTCGGCCAACAATTCGATGGCCAATTTTTCCAGTACGCCATGTTGTGTCCCGGCGGTTTGCGATGATATGTCCATGATCCAGAATTATTCGTTGGTGAAATTGCCGAGAATGTCATGCGCCAGCGCCACGTGATCCGCCACCGTTGTCAATGGTATTTTTTGAAGGTATGCGCCTTGACACGGCCCCGCCACGCAGAGACCGGTATCCGGCTCGAACAAGGCACCGTGGGTCGCGCAAATCAAGTATAAGCCGGATTCATCGAACACCTCTCCCGGCTGCCAGTCCAGCGAGGTGCCGCGATGCGGGCAAATATTGACATACGCATGCGTTCCACCTGCGAATCCGACCGCGAAGGCGGGCAACACGCGACCGTGCCGCGCAATTTCAAAATGCACCGCTTGGCCGCCGTCCGTCAACTGGTCACGCGGACAAACGCGCCGAATCAGCACTATGCGTTGATTCGCATCCATGCCGACAATTCCTCGACGCTATCGATGATTTTTAGCGCCGGCAAGCGTTCCAGTTCACCTCTGGGGTGGGCGCCATACGTAACCGCAAGTGCATCCACTCCCGCGTTTTGCGCCAGCAGAAGATCATGCGTGGTATCGCCGATCATCAGGGTGCGGTTGGGTGCGACGGCAGTGAAATTCATCAGTTTCAACAGCATGTCAGGGTGCGGCTTGGGAAAACCTTCATCCGCGCAACGTGAATAGTGAAAATGCGCCTTCAAACCGGTATGGGCGAACGCACGCTCCAGCCCTGCGCGTGGTTTGCCGGTTGCGACAGCGAGAAAGCGTTCGGGTGTGGCAAGGGTAACCAGCAATTCACGGATTCCATCGTACAAAGGCGCTTCGTGATCCCGAACCACAAAATGCTTTCGATAATTAAGTGCATATTGTGTTTGCGCGGCCGCCCTCATTTGCGGAAAAAGCCGACGCGTCGATTCAACCACGCCGAGCCCGATAATGGATTTTGCCTGCGCCAACGTCGGCACCGGCAATTGCATATCGCGCGCGGCCAATTGAATGCACTCCGCGATCAAGCCGGTTGAATCCATGATCGTTCCGTCCCAATCGAACACAATCAGGTCGTAGCGCAGGCCAGATATTTTCGGTTGCATGATCAGGCGCGCCGCAAGTAGGCGAGGTAGTTTTCAAGATCATTGGACAAAGGCGCGTCAATGATCGTTTTTTCGCCGGTTATTGGATGCGGGAACGACATCAAGCGCGCATGCAGAAACATCCGCTTCAAACCGCCGTTTTTCACCGCCGCCACCTGTTTGTTCAATGCGAAATCACCATACTTGTCGTCGCCGACAATCGGAAAGCCGGTTGAACCCAGGTGGACGCGAATCTGATGCGTGCGACCGGTGCGGATTTCGCAATTGAGCAATGTTGCGCCAGCCAATTTTTCCACCCGCGTGACAATGGTGTGCGATTCCTGGCCATCGTCTTCGTCCACCAATACGCGGCGCTCTCCGCTGGCGGTCACGTGTTTGGTCAGTTTGGTGCGAATGTGCCGACGCTCATCCAGCCATTGGCCTTTGACCAGCGCGTAATAGTGTTTTTCGACACGCTGCGCGGATTCGCCACGCAACAACGTGTGCATCGCTGTCAACGCACTGCGTTTTTTGGCGATCAGCAAGACACCCGACGTTTCACGGTCGATGCGATGAACAAGCTCGAGAAATTTCGCTTCAGGACGCAAAGCACGCAGCCCTTCAATCACACCAAAGCTGATGCCGCTGCCACCATGCACCGCCATGCCGGCCGATTTGTTGATCGCCAGCAGGGCATCATCTTCAAACAGGATATCCAGCGCCAAACCCCGCGTATTTCCTGCCTTCCCGGTCGAAAATGCCCGGAA
>JANLQC010000429.1:0-4978 GCA_031367575.1 Betaproteobacteria bacterium
GTGCGGGCCTTGCTGCAGGTCATCGCGGACTTCACCAACTTGAATATTGTGACCAGTGATTCGGTTGCGGGATCCTTGACTCTGCGTCTGAAAGATGTGCCGTGGGACCAGGCCTTGGACATCATTCTGCAAGCCAAGGGCCTGTCCAAACGCAAGAATGGCAACGTGGTGCTGATTGCGCCCTCGGACGAATTGGCGACCAAGGAAAAATTGGCGCTGGAAGCGAGCCAGCAGATCTCTGAACTTGAGGCGCTGCGCACCGAAAGTTTCCAGCTTTCATATACGAAAGCGGACGACGTGAAAAAACTGGTTTCGGACAAGGATCAGAAAATACTTTCCAAGCGCGGCAGCGCAACGTCGGACGTTCGCACCAATACAATATTTGTCAACGACACGCCCACCAAGCTCGATGAAGTCCGCCGGCTCATTGCCCAGCTGGATGTGCCGGTACGGCAGGTATTGATTGAGGCCCGCATCGTTATTGCCGATGACAAATGGGGTTCGCAATTGGGGGCGAAATTCAACTTTGCCGCAGGTTCAACGAGAAACGGGCGCAATCTTGGTGTTGCCGGAAACATTGACAACGCGCAAAACATTTCAAGTGGTATCCGGCCGCTTGCCGCCGCTTCACCGATCGCGGTGAATCTGCCGGTGGTTGGCCCGGCAGGGTCGCTTGGGATCAACATATTGAACGTCGCCAATAGCAATCTGATTGAGCTCGAATTGTCGGCACTTGAGTCCGATGGCCGCGGCAAGGTGGTTTCAAATCCGCGCATCGTCGCACCTGACAAGAAAAAGGCCACAATCAGCCAGGGTACGGAGATTCCATACGCCACCCAGTCCGCAAGCGGCGGCACAACAATTCAGTTCAAGCCCGCCATTCTCTCGCTTGACGTAACCCCGCAAATCACACCGGATGACAAGATCATCATGGATCTTGAAATTCGCAAGGATTCGGTGGGCCAAATATTCGCCAACATCCCGTCAATTGATACCAAGACCGTCAAGACTTCCGTACTCGTCGACAATGGCGATACGGCCGTGCTTGGCGGCATATTTGAAACCGTCACCCGCACCGACGTGACCAAGGTTCCTTTGCTGGGTGACATTCCTTTCATCGGAAATTTTTTCAAGCGAACCGTCAAGCAACAGGACAAAACCGAGCTGTTGATTTTCATCACACCGCGCATCATCAAGGAATCCTTGACGGTTCGCTAAGGCGCGGTGCCGACCGGCATCAAACGCTGAACGGCTAACAACAAAAACCTCTCAACTCCCACTCGGGGCGCTCGCAAGGGCGCCCCGTTTTGTTTGATAATTCAACTTCAGCCAATCCTCGTCTATCACTCAACGTCATCGAAAAGCAGATCTTTGCCTCGCCATGCCGGGTAAAAAACTTAACCTCTATTTGGTGGGAATGCCCGGTGCCGGAAAAAGCACCGTCGGCAAGGCGCTTGCCCGGAAATTTGATCTGCCCTTCATCGACGCCGACCACGAAATATTCAAACACACCGGTGTCGCCATCAGAACCATCTTTGAGCTGGAGGGCGAGGCCGGTTTTCGTCAACGCGAGTCGCAAATAATTCGCGAACTTTCCGCGCGCCAGGGAATTCTACTCGCGACCGGTGGCGGCGCAATCCTGAAAGTGGAAAACCGTGACCGACTGAAACAGACGGGGACGGTGGTTTATCTTCACGCCAGTCTCGAGCACCTCTGGCAGCGCACGCGCCATGATCGCCGCCGACCGCTGTTGCAATCGGGCAATCCCCGCGAAGTTCTCAAGGGTCTGCTCGATTCCCGTGACGCGCTATATCGACAGACGGCGGATGTGATTATCGAGACCGGTCGCCAAAGTGTCGCCACACTTGTCAACGAACTTGCCGGCGAACTCACGCGCCGACAACTTTGGCCACCGACCTGCGATTCCGGCGATGATGCTGCCGATACGGTTGCCGAGGCACCCTTCGAAATGGCACCCATCAACGCGAGTGCGAGACCACCATCCTGACATGAACAGATGAAAAATTCTCCGCCCATCGTTACCGTTAAGGTTGCATTGCGTGATCGCGCATACCCGATCCTCATCGGCAAGCGCCTGCTTGACGGCGCAACGCGAATTCGCCAAGCGATGCCGGATTCGCGCGCCGTACTGGTCACCAACCAAACCATCATGCCGCTATTCGGCGATCAGCTCTTGAAGACGCTGACCGCCGAAGGCATCTCGGTGCTGCCAATCATTGTCCCGGATGGCGAGGCACACAAAGACTGGCCGACATTGATGTCCATATTCGATACGCTGCTTGCCCATCGCTGCGACCGTCAGACCACGCTTATCGCGCTCGGCGGCGGCGTCATTGGTGACATCACCGGCTTTGCTGCGGCCTCCTACCAGCGCGGCGTGCCGTTCATCCAGATTCCGACCACGCTGCTCGCGCAAGTCGATTCCTCGGTGGGCGGTAAAACCGGCATCAACCATCCGTTGGGCAAGAATATGATCGGCGCATTTCACCAGCCGCAATTGGTGTTGGCCGATACCGATACTCTCGCGACGCTGCCGGATCGCGAATTTCGCTCCGGCTTGGCGGAAGTGATCAAGTACGGCCTGATACTCGATGCCGTGTTTTTCCAATGGCTGGAAGCGAACATGCATCTCCTGCTGGCACGCGATGCTGGCGCGCTGGCTCATGCGATCCAGCGCTCGTGCGAGATCAAGGCACAAGTGGTTATCGATGACGAGCGCGAAACGGTGAAGACCGGCGGACGGGCGCTATTGAATCTTGGCCATACTTTTGGCCATGCCATTGAATCCGCGATGGGCTACGGCATCTGGTTGCATGGCGAAGCGGTCGGCTGCGGGATGGCAATCGCCGCGAGATTTTCGCGCGATCTCGGCATGCTCGACGCCGCATCATGCGCGCATGCGGAGAAATTAATCGAGCGCGCAGGACTTGCCACGCAGCGTCCAAAATCCATTTCGCCTGACGAGATGCTTGACCACATGGGGCGCGACAAGAAAAATGCAGGTGGTGCGATTCGCCTGATCCTGCTCAAGGGCGTCGGCGACGCGGTGGTTGATTCCACCCTACCCGCTGCGAGGATTGGTCGTTTTCTTGCCGAGGACGCAGTCGCATAATCGACAAAACTCAAGTATTGGCGCGCGTTTCCAGACATATTTGTCCGGAGAAGCGCGCCCATGCTGGCGTTTGTATCTTGGAAATACCCGCTATTCGACGCGATCCAGACGCCTCATGAAAACCGTCATTTCCTTCGCCGCCTGTTTGTCACCCTTTGCGGTTGCCGCCGCGATACCGTGCTCATATGCTTCGCGTGCCGCACCGGGATCATTCGCCCCCGTCAACGCTTTGCCGAGTATCTTCCACGCCGCAGAATAACCGGCATCCTGAAGGACGGCCGCGCGCAAGTGAACAATGGCGTGCGCGTTGTCGTTCAATTTCAAATACTCATTGCCGAGCGTGAATCGCAACAGCGGATTGTCTTTTCCGCCAGCCAGCATTGTTTCGAAACTATCGATGATGCTCATGGTGCAGGCGAAGGTTGATGGTGGTGTGTGGGACGCTTGTTTGCGCGGTGGGTGCTGAGCTTACCGGCGCGTTTCCGTTATTATCGCTGTTCGGCACGTCAATCAACCGGCTCGCGCCACAACCCTTCTGGAGGCTTTCATGATCCGCGCATCACGCCAAAACGTTGTCCGCCATGTGTTGTCCGGTTGCGCAACAATTGTGCTCGCGTTCGCAACGTCGTCAATGGCGCAAAACAAACCGCGCGACATCAACATCGGTCTGCAGGCGGCAATTACCTCGATGGATCCGCACTTTCACAATCTTTCGCCGAACAATTCGATGATGCTGCATGTGTTTGATGCCTTGATTCAGCGCGATGAAAATCAAAAGCTGGTGCCGGGACTTGCCTCTTCGTGGAAAGCGCTGAACGATCTCACGTGGGAATTCAAGCTGCGCAAGAATGTCCGCTTCCACGATGGCTCGCCGTTCACCGCCGAGGATGTTGCGTTCACGTTGAAGCGCGCAGCGGATGTGCCCAACAGCCCGTCCTCATTCGCGACTTTTACCAAGCCGATTGTCGAGGTAAAAATTGTCGATGCGCACACCATCGTCTTCAAAACCGCCACGCCGCACGTATTGCTGCCTTCGGATCTTGCGTCGATATTGATCGTATCCAAACTGCACGGCGAAAAAGCGACGACCGAAGATTACAACTCAGGCAAGGCGGCCATTGGCACCGGGCCGTACAAGTTGCTTGAATTCGTGCCGAATCAGCGCGTGGTCATCAAAGCGAATTACGGCTATTGGGGCGGCGAAGAGCCGTGGGACAAAGTCACGTTCAAGATTCTCACCAGTCCGGCAGGCCGCGTTGCCGCACTGCTGTCCAAGGGCGTCGAATTTATCGAAACGGTGCCGACGGCAGACATTGCCAAACTCTCAACGGACAAGAATTATTCGCTGGTCGACAAGGTTTCCAATCGCGTCATTTACGTGCATATGAATCAAAGCACCGAAAAATCGCCGCCGTTCGTGACGGCCAAAGACGGCAAGCCGCTCGACAAGAATCCGTTCCGCGATGCGCGCGTTCGCAAGGCATTGTCAATGGCCATCAATCGCGATGCCATCGTTGACCGGGTAATGGAAAAGAAAGCGGTTGCCGCCGCGCAATTGCTGCCGGATTTTTTTTACGGCACCAGCAAGAAATTGAAACCAACCAAATTTGATCCGGAAGGCGCCAAGAAACTGCTGGCCGAGGCCGGCTACCCGAATGGTTTCGCGATGACCTTGCACGGCCCGAACAATCGTTACATCAACGACGCCGGCGTGGTGCAGGCGCTGGCGCAGTTTTATTCGCGCATTGGTCTTGACGTCAAAGTGGAAACCATGCCGTCCAGTGTCTATTTCGGTCGCGCCACCAAACTGGAATTTGGCTACATGGTGCTCGGCTGGGGTACCGA
>JANLQC010000139.1:0-5210 GCA_031367575.1 Betaproteobacteria bacterium
TTCATGTCGTGGGTGCGGCGGCGATCGTCGCCGGTGTTTTTGCGAAGCTCGAGGAATTCTTCGATATCCAAGTGCCAGGTTTCGAGATACGCGCACACCGCACCCTTGCGTTTGCCGCCCTGATTGACCGCGACGGCGGTATCGTTGACCACCTTCAAAAACGGCACCACACCCTGCGATTTGCCGTTGGTACCTTTGATGTACGAGCCCAATGCGCGCACCGGGGTCCAATCATTGCCGAGGCCACCGGCGAATTTGGAGAGCAGCGCGTTTTCCTTCAGCGCTTCATAAATGCCGTCAAGATCATCCGCCACCGTGGTGAGATAGCAGCTCGACAATAGCGAGCGGCGCGTGCCGGAATTGAACAGGGTCGGGGTGGACGACATGAAATCGAAGGTGGAGAGCACGTTGTAGAACTCGATTGCGCGCGCTTCGCGTTCCACTTCGTTCAACGCCAACCCCATCGCGACACGCATGTAAAACGCCTGCGGCAATTCGATGCGCACTTCGTCGATGTGAATGAAATAGCGGTCATAGAGTGTCTTCAAACCGAGGTAGGTGAACTGGTTGTCGCGCTCGGCGTTGAGTGCGTGTCCGAGCTTTTTCAGGTCAAATTGCGCCATCCGTTCATCGAGCAATTCGGCTTCGATGCCGCGCTTGATGTAGCCGGGAAAATAGTCGGCGTAACGCTCCGCCATTTCGGCCGGCATCACTTCTTCGCCGAGGATTTCCTTGCGGATCGAATGCATCAAGAGCCGCGCCGTGACTTTGGTGTAGGCCGGGTCTTTTTCGATCAATGCGCGCGCGGCCATCGTGGCCGCCTTGAAGACTTCTTCCTGCGGCACGCCGTCGTAAAGATCGCGCAGGGTCGCGTCGAGAATCTGCTTCGGACTGACAAATTCGCCGAGGCCCTCGCACGCGGCTTCGATCAATGTGGATAGCGCCGGCACATCGAGCGGGCGATGACCGCCGTTGACGCTGACGTTGATGCCCGCGATTTCACCGGCGACCGTGTCGGAAACCTTGGCGGCGCGCTCGGCCGCGCGTTCGGCGCTGCGTTTTTCGCGATACAGCACATAGTGGCGCGCGACTTCATGCGCGCCGCTGCGCATCAGGGCCAGTTCGACCTGATCCTGCACTTCTTCAATATGAAATGTGCCGCCCGAAGGCTTGTGGCGAAGCAACGAATTGACGACCGCGACGGTCAATTGCTGCACCATGTCACGCATGCGTGCGCTGGCCGCTTCCTGGCCGCCGTTGACGGCGATGAACGCCTTCGTCATGGCAACGGCAATCTTGTTGGGCTCAAATGGCCCCACCGAGCCGTTGCGACGAATAATCTTGTAATCCGAGTAGCGCGATTCGGCGGAATCGGGATTCGAGTTATGCACCGCGGTTGCGGTCAAGCCAATTGCAGGATTCGCCGGATTGATATCGGAAGCTAATCGCATGTGAAGGGTCTCCTCGTGGACATTTTTATTAATAATTTCAACTACTTATACAGGTAGCCAAAGATAGTTAGGGCTTCCTGGTGGCCATCTGCCAACGTACGACGGCGGTACTTTGGTTGCCAAACACGGTGCCTTGAAAAAAGTTGCCAACAGGTTTTCCACCGTGAGTCCCGAACTCTTACATATTTTAGGAACAGAAGTATCCACAACTCACACAACATCTAGTGTTCACATGGGTCAAGCAGCACTATATCGTGCGCTTTAATGAAAATGCAACACTAATTTATTTGCTTCTAATTTGCACATTAAAACAAGGAGTTAAAGCGTCAAATCGACCACCAAAACGATCTGAAACCTAAAGTGAAACATTAAGAGTTTGATGGTCCAATAAATACGCGCGATTTGGGGCAAAAACGGCCTGCGAAGCCCGCCAATGCTAGGGGTCGGTAATGGGCGTCGACGCTTGAATGGCGCGGCTCATTGGCGAAGCATGCAAAAGAGATGATGTCGCGCAGAGCAGCCACGGGTGAGGTCGTGGCGGGGCGTTTTTATGACACGAATAATACGAATGACACGAATGACACTTATGACAAGCGCGCCAATGCCGGATTTCTTGAAAAATACGCCTTGATTCCATCGGCAATGGCGACCGCCATTTTGTTTTGATATGCCGCATCGCGCAGTTTCTTTTCCTCATCGGGGTTGGAAATGAACGCGGTCTCAATCAGTATCGAGGGAATGTCCGGCGCCTTCAGTACCGCGAAGCCCGCTTGCTCAACCACGGATTTATGCAGCCGATTGACTTCGCCCAACTCCGCCAGCACCAACTTGCCGAGTTTGAGGCTATCGTTGATCTGCGCGGTTTGGGAAAGATCGAGAAGTGTGCGGGCGAGAAATCCATCTCTGGCGTTCAGGTTCACGCCGCCGATCAGATCCGCCTCGTTTTCGCGATTGGCGAGCCACCTGGCCGCGCTCGAGGTGGCACCGCTTTCGGAGAGCGCGAACACCGACGAGCCATTCGCCTGCGGTTGCACGAATGCATCGGCATGCACGCTCACAAACAAATCGGCGCGCAATTTTCGCGCGCGCTGCACCCGCATGTTGAGCGGCACAAAGTAGTCTGCATCGCGGGTCAGGGCGATGCGAAAACGGCTGCTGTCTTCAAACTTTTCTTTCAACTTGCGGGAAATGGTCAGCACCACATCCTTTTCGCGCGTGCCCCTGCGACCGATGGCACCCGGATCCTCGCCGCCGTGGCCGGGGTCGAGCACCACCACAATGGCGCGCGCCGTTTTGCGTGAAGTGGAGACCGCGGCCGATTGGTTGGCGCTGGTTCGCGCGTCATTCGCGGGCGTGCCATTCCCCTGCGTGAGATTGGACGAATCGGCCGGTTTGCTTTTGTTCTCCGGCGTCGTGCTGCGGTCGTCGTCACGCGGCTTGTTGGGCGCTGACGTTGGCGCGGCACTTGCAGGCGCGGTGGGAGAATCGAGTTGTCCCTTGCCGAACGCGGCCACGTCTTCATTGAGAAGTGCCAGCATCGCGTCCTGCGGTTTGGCCGGATAGATATCGAGCATCAATCGGTGCCCGAACCCGCCGGCCGGCGGCACCGAAAACACCTGCGGTTTCACCTCGGTTTTCAGGTCCAGCACCACACGGATCACGTTGGCGCGATTAACCGCCACCCGTATCGATTGGACATACGGGTCGGCGCGACCAATCTTGCCGGCCAATTCCTTCAGCGCCTGACCCAACTCGACATTCTCGATATCGATGACGAGCCGTTCGGGATCCCGCACAAAAAAATGCTGGTACTTCAATGCGACCGGCGACTCAAATGTCACGCGCGTATATTCGTTGGCGGGCCAGACACGGGTCGAGGCAATTTGGGTCGCGGCGAAAACATTTCGCGACAGCAGCGGCGAAAAAATCAGCGGCAGGGCGATGAAGCGGCGCCGAATTTGATCGGGCACCGATGCATGTTTGACGTTGATGCGTTCAACACTTATTCGTTCGATTTGATCGAGATTAGTTCTTTCAGCATCGCGAGGCCGCGAGCAGTGTGCGCGGTGATCTTGGCTTCGCGTCCCATCGATGGCGTGGGCGTCAGGTAAATGTCCAGATCCGGCAGTGTCAACAATTCCCCGGCCTTGTCCGGCCATTCGACCAGACACACATTGGTCGAATTGAAGAGATCGCGAAATCCGGCGTCGTTCCATTCTTCAGGATCACTGAATCTATAAAAATCAAAGTGATACAAGTTTAACGTAGAAATAACATAAAGTTCAACCAGTGTGTAAGTCGGGCTTTTCACGCGGCCCTCGAAACAGAGGCCGCGCAACATCCCGCGAGCCAGCGTGGTCTTGCCCGCACCCAAATTGCCGGCCAAATGAATGCAATCGCCGGCACTCAATTGGCCTGCAATCGCGCCACCCAGCGCCAATGTGGCGGCCTCATCGGGTAGCTCGGTGGATGTAAAAAGCGATGCGGAAGGGTCGTGCATTGGGGGGCTGCTACACTTTGACGATGGATGTAATCGCTGATTATTCAGCACTTGCCCGCAATATCAAATCGTGGAGCCGGGAACTGGGCTTCGCCGAGATTGGCATTGCTGACACCGAACTCTCGGTCGAAGAAAATTATTTGCAGCAGTGGCTGCAACGCGGCCACCACGGCGAGATGGATTATATGGCGCGCCACGGCACGGCACGCACGCGCCCCGCTGAATTGGTGGCGGGGACATTGCGGGTGCTTTCGGTCAGGCTGAATTATGTCGCCGCCGACGCGCGCGACAGCTGGGAGGTATTGGATGACGATGAGGCGGCGTTCATCTCCCGTTACACGCTGGGACGCGATTATCACAAAGTGTTACGCGCCAAATTGCAATCGCTGGCCGATAACATCACGTTGGCACTCACCGAAAGTGGGGTGGAATTCCGCTACCGTGTCTTTACCGATTCTGCGCCGGTGATGGAAGTGGCACTGGCGAGAAAGGCCGGCCTCGGCTGGCGCGGCAAGCACACCCTGCTACTTTCACGCGATGCAGGTTCGATGTTTTTTCTCGGCGAGATTTACACCAACTTGCCGTTGCCGGTCGATGCAGCAGTGACTGAACATTGCGGTACCTGCCAGAAATGCATCGACATCTGTCCGACCCAGGCGATCATCGGGCCGTATCAACTCGATGCGCGCCGCTGCATTTCGTATCTCACCATCGAACACAAGGGGGCCATTCCGGAACCGCTGCGCCCGCTGATGGGAAACCGCATCTACGGCTGCGACGATTGCCAGCTGGTGTGCCCGTGGAACAAATACGCAACGCTGACCACCGAGGACGATTTCGCGATTCGCCACGATCTCGATGATGTCACACTGATCGAATTGTTCGCGTGGAGCGAGTCCGAATTCAACGAGCGCATGGCCGGATCCGCGATACGGCGCATCGGTCATGAGCGATGGCTGCGCAATATTGCGGTTGCGCTCGGCAATGCGCTGGCGAAAAAAAATGCGCACGCCGCCGCGCGCAACCGATTCAACGCGGCACTGCTTTCGCGCGCCGATCACGCGTCCGCGCTGGTGCGCGAGCATGTGGCGTGGGCGCTCGCGCAATGCCCGGAAAATGGTCGTTGAGTTCGTGGCTGAAGATCATTTGCGTCGTTGTTGGCTGATGCAAAAAACGTCTAGGCAAACGGCTTTTTCCCATCGCGATATCGCTTCGACGCCTTGGTCTTTGTCAATGCCGCATGCAACGCGAAATGAAAT
>JANLQC010000159.1:0-3691 GCA_031367575.1 Betaproteobacteria bacterium
GATACATTTTTTTAACCCTACCAAGCGGTTAAAAGTCACTGTAAAGAATTGATTTATTAGGGTTCTTATGGAAATCCCCAAATAGTCAGGGATTGGCCACCAGAATTCCATCGATGCTGGTGTTGTTTCCCGGCACAACCCGCCGGCCACTGCCCTCAACTGCCCGCGAACTTCGACGAAGCCAAAATTGGAATCCGCTTCAGATCAGCGGGTTGAGAGTCTTCAGCGATTTGTAGCGGCCAAAGTCCCGGTCGGCACTCCACAAAACGGACACACCGTTTTCAATGCAAAGTGTTGCAATGCGGGCATCGTGAAATTGACCGCCTTGCAGCTTGGCCCTCAACGCCAGCTCAGACAAGATTCGCCAGTGTTGCGGGCCGCTATGCAAAATGTGTGCTTGCGGAGACGCGATCCACGCGTCAATTTGCGCATTGGCCTGTTCCACGCTGCTGGCCGGTTTGAAAACGCGCGTATTGGTCACCACCGCCAAAAATTCATGCAAACAACTGACGGGAATCCCCCACGGCTTGGCCCCTTCCGCCAGCAGGCGAACGGCTTCAAACGCCTGCGTGTGAAAGCTCGTTTCAGCGCGGTGCGCATACACCAGAATGTTGGTATCAACCGCGATCATTTCAACGGCTTTATCGTTCGTGAAATGACATGCTCATCCTCCAATTGCCGCCAGCGATGCGGATCGGTGATCAACATGCTTGCGCCGCGCACGCTTTCGACCTTCAGTTTGAATGCAAGCCTTCTTTTGACCGGTTGATCGTTCAGCACCCTGCGCAGCCCGTCTTCAATCAACGCGCGCATCGTGGTTTGATTTTTCTGCGCGAGTTGCTTGGCGGAATTGAAAAGTGCGTCGGAGACTTCAATGGTAGTTTTCATATGGGTGCCCATATTGTAGCTATGGGTGCATTGTACATTATTGCGATCAGGCAAATTTGATGCGGGGTGTTTCGCAAAACCAAACTGACCCGTCATTGCGGCGAAGACCGGAATCCAGTCCTTCCAGCTATCTGATAAACAGGCGCGCCTTTCACACCGTTTTAGCTGAATTTGCGAAGCTGGAACGGCGCAATGTCGTGGTGTCTTCGCGATATATTGGTTGCGGTCGACTTTTCCATTGAAATAGGCAATGCCGTTCGTTTGGCAGCGGTGTATCATTCGCGTCTTGAAACGTCATCAAAATCCGTAGCGCCCCTGTTGGGAATTGGGATTCGTCTCAGGACACGAAAAGCGGCCAGCGTGGCTGGTCGCCCGGCCGGTCAATGACGGACGCCGAAGAAAATGCAACCTGCCCGGGTTATCCCCCGTCTCCAGGAGAGAAAAATGACCACCCCGCTTATCCCCAAGAAGGTTTTCATCAAAACCTTCGGCTGCCAGATGAACGAGTACGACTCGGACAAAATGGCCGATGTACTGCATGCGTTTGAAGGTTTTGAAAAAACCGCGACGCCTGAAAACGCCGACGTGATTCTCTACAACTCGTGCTCGGTGCGCGAAAAGGCGTCGGAGAAACTGTTCAGCGATTTGGGGCGCATACGCGAACTGAAAGCGGCCAATCCGGATTTGCTGATTGGTGTCGGGGGCTGCGTGGCCTCGCAGGAAGGCTCGGCCATTGTCAAGCGCGCGCCGTATGTCGATCTGGTGTTCGGTCCGCAGACGCTGCACCGGCTGCCGGCGATGATTCAAGCCAAGCGAAAAAGCGGACAATCGCAAGTCGATATTTCGTTTCCCGAAGTGGAAAAATTCGATCACCTCCCACCCGCACGCGTGGACGGTGTGACGGCGTTTGTATCGATCATGGAAGGCTGCTCAAAATATTGCAGCTTTTGCGTGGTGCCGTATACGCGCGGCGAGGAAATTTCGCGATCAATTGAAAGCGTGATGGCAGACATTCGCGATCTCGTCGGCAAAGGCGTGAGAGAAGTCACGCTGCTCGGCCAGAACGTGAATGCTTACGTCGGCGAAATGGCCGACGGCGAACGCGCCGATTTTGCGTTGCTGCTCTCAGCCGTCCATGCGATTCCGGAAATTCAGCGCATTCGCTACACCACGTCGCACCCGCTGGAATTCACCCAGCGATTGATTGATGCCTATGGAAAATTGCCCAAGCTGGTCTCACAATTGCATCTGCCAGTACAGTCAGGATCAGACCGCGTGCTGGCGGCAATGAAACGAAATTACACCGCGATGGAATACAAATCCATCATCCGGCGGCTGCGCGCGGTGCGTCCGGATATGTCCATTTCCAGCGATTTCATCATCGGCTTTCCGGGTGAAACCGAAGCCGATTTTGAGGCGACGCTGAAGCTGATTGAAGATATTCACTTTGACGGCAGCTTCTCGTTCATCTATTCGCGCCGCCCGGGGACACCGGCCGCGAATCTCACCGATTCGACGCCCTATGACATCAAATTGAAGCGCCTGCAACGCATGCAAAAAATTCTTGATGGCCAGATGCATGCCATCTCGAACGCGATGGTGGGCACCACGCAGCGGGTGCTGGTGGAAGGCGTTTCACGCAAGGATGCGCGCGAATTGATGGGGCGCACCGACAACAATCGCGTGGTGAATTTCCCGGCGAGCGAAAAAAATGCGGCCCGGCTGATTGGGCAATTTGTCGAGGTGACCATCAGCGCCATGAGCCACTACACATTGCGCGGCGAAATTGTCACCACCGAATCGATTGCCGCCTGACGTGGTCAAAAAAACGCCATCGCTCGAGTTTGCATTCATCCCCGTTGACAACCGCAAGCTCGCCTCATTGTGCGGCGCGCTGGATGCCAACATTCGCCAGATTGAAGCGGCGCTGGATGTGGCGATTGCGCGCCGCGGCGAGAAATTTTCTCTCTCCGGCGAGCGCGCCAGCATTGACCTTGCCGCCAAAGTGCTTAACCGCTTTTACGCGAAGGCGCATAACGATTTGTCGGTGGAGGAAATCCAGCTCGGCATCGTTGAAATGGCGCACGCGAAAAACCAGGCGCGCGACGGCAAAGCCGCAAACATCAATGTCACCCCGCTCGACGATGAAATCGCCTTGCATACCCGTCGCGCCGATCTGCGCGCGCGCACCGAACATCAGGCGCAGTACATCCGGCAAATTCAGACCCATGATATTTCGTTCGGCGTCGGCCCGGCCGGCACCGGCAAGACCTATCTCGCGGTGGCCTGCGCGGTCGATGCGTTCGAGCGCGATCTGGTCAAGCGTATCGTGCTTACCCGCCCGGCGGTGGAAGCGGGCGAGAAACTGGGATTCTTGCCCGGCGATTTATCGCAAAAGGTGGATCCGTATTTGCGCCCGTTGTACGATGCGCTATATGAGCTGCTCGGCTTCGACAAAGTCAACCGCATGTTCGAGCGCCAGCAAATTGAAGTGGCCCCGCTGGCGTTCATGCGTGGCCGCACCTTGAACCATTCGTTCATCATTCTCGATGAAGCACAAAATACCACGCCCGAACAGATGAAAATGTTTTTAACGCGCATTGGTTTTGGCACCAAGGCAGTGATTACGGGCGATGTAACGCAGATTGATTTACAAAAACATCAAAAAAGCGGCTTGGTTGAAGCGGCTAAAATCTTGAAAAACGTGAAAGGCTTGGCGTTTACGCACTTCCTCTCCGCCGACGTAGTACGCCATCCGCTGGTGCAAAAAATTATTAATGCGTATGAAGATTATGAGCAAAAA
>JANLQC010000170.1:0-7407 GCA_031367575.1 Betaproteobacteria bacterium
ATCTGCTCAATGATTCGCGCGCCAGCGTGCTCATATCCCACGCGGCGCTGAGGCACATCTGGGAGACTGCTATTTCCGCCAATGGCAGCGTGCATCTTTGCCTGATCGTTGAGGCCGGAGACGACGCCTCACAGTGGGGGCCGCGCTGCCTGTCCTACCCATCCGAGCCGCCCGTCCACTTGCTTGCCGACTCGCCATCGGTGGCGCAATCGTCCGTGGCGTCGGTGGAGAATAACGACCTTTCAGAATCCGATCTCGCCAGCATCATCTATACCTCCGGCTCGACCGGTGAGCCCAAGGGCGTGATGCTGACACACCTCAACATGAGATCGGCGCTGCGCTCAGTAAGCGGCTATCTCCCCGTGCGCGAGAGCGAAATCATCATGTGTGTGCTGCCATTGGCGTTCAGCTATGGGCTCTACCACTGGCTGCTGGTGGCCGAGGCCGGTGCCACCCTGATTCTTGAAAGCTCGTTTGCGTTTCCGCTCAAGATTGCGCGGCAAATGGCGGCTGAGCGTGTCACGTTTTTTCCCGGCGTGCCGACTGTTTTCACCCAGCTACTCAATATCAAGGGCTTGGATGAGATTGATTTAACTTCCCTGCGAACCATCACCAACGCCGCCGCGCCGTTGTCCCGGGAACACATTCGACGCCTGCGTCAGGCCTTCCCGCAGGCTGCGCTCTATTCGATGTACGGCCTCACCGAATGCAAGCGCGTGACCTTTCTTCCGCCCGATCAACTTGACATCCGCCCGGATAGCGTCGGCCGCGGCATGCCCTGTCAGGATCATTGGCTCGCCGATGAAACCGGCACGCCGTTGCCCAACGGCGGCGTCGGTGAACTGGTGGTACGCGGGCCGCATGTGATGCGGGGCTACTGGGAAAAACCCGCGGAGACGGCCGCGCGCCTCAGGCCGGCGCCGGCCTCGAGCCCGTTTCATGGTGAACTGGTGCTGTACACGGGCGACCTGTTTCGCACCGACGAGGCGGGCTGGCTTTATTTTGTCGCCCGTCAGGACGACATCGTCAAGACGCGCGGGGAGAAAGTCAGTCCGCGTGAAGTGGAAGACGCCATCTATGCGCTCGACGGCGTGCTTGAGGTTGCCGTCATTGGCATCCCCGACGAGCTGCTCGGTGCCGCGATCAAGGCATTTGTCATCACGCGACCGGGTGCCGTGCTGACGGAGCGCGAAGTGATTCGCCACTGCCTCGCGCGCATCGAATCGTACATGGCACCGAAGTATGTAGAATTCGTTGCGGAGCTGCCAAAAACCGAATCCGGCAAGATCAAGAAAACACAGCTCCGTTGATCTCGTCGGTATATTTGCACACGCCACGACGCCATTACGTCACCTCGCCGCCACGCAACGGAAACACATTCAAATGAGTGAAATGAAAACCGCAATACGTCAATTCCTGCTCGACAATTTTCTGATGGCGGGCAATGCCGCCATCGCCGACGACGCCTCGTTCATGAAAGGGCACGTGCTTGATTCGAGCGGCTTTATGGAACTGGTCCTGTTTCTGGAAGAATCCTTTGGTGTAAAGGTTGACGATGCGGAATTGTTGCCGGAAAACCTCGACAGCCTGAACAATATCGAAGCGTTTCTCATCCGTAAGCGCGCCGCCGTTGGCGCAGGCGGCTAGCGCATGGTAATGGCCAACCCGACCCACCTGAGTTCCGCCGTACTCGACCTCGATTGCGCGACTGAGTGCCGCCATATTGCGGCGCGCATGGTTGAAATTGTTGGCGCGGAATTGCGCCGGCGCGGCGTGGTGATTGCCATGTCGGGCGGCATCGACAGCTCCGTTTGCGCGGCGCTCGCGGTGCGCGCGTTCGGCGCGGAAAGAGTATTCGGCTTGATGCTGCCCGAGCGCGAATCGTCGTCTTTCAGTCTGGATCGCGCAACCGTACTGGCGAAGCATTTGGGCATTGAATTTACCGTTGAGGATATCGCACCCACTCTTGCCGCCATTGGCTGCTACTCCTGGCGCGACAACGCCATCCGCGCCGTGTTTCCCGACTTCGCGGCGGGGTGGAAAAGCAAGATCGTCATCGCCGGCGGGTCTGAGGGAACCTTCAACTATTTCAAGTTGGTGGTGCAGACACCCGACGGCGAATTGCGCGAAGCGCGCTTGCCGCCGCGCGAATACCGGCAAATTGTCGCCGCAACGAACTACAAACAACGAATGCGAAAGTCGGTCGAATACTTTCATGCGGACCGCCTCAATTTTGCCGTGATCGGTACGCCGAACCGGCTGGAGTACGATCAGGGTTTCTTCGTCAAGGGTGGCGACGGCGCCGCCGACGTGAAACCGATTGCGCATCTATACAAGACGCAAGTGTATGCAATGGCGCGGCACTTCGCCCTTCCTGAGGAAATCTGCCGCGCCGCGCCGACCACCGATACCTACAGCCTGCCACAGGGTCAGGACGAATTCTATTTCGCGATGCCCTACGACAAAATGGATGTCGCGCTCTGGGCCTTCAATCACGGCGTGCCTGAAGATGAGTTGGCCCTGTTCCTGAAGGTATCGAAGGCGCAGGCGGCGTTTGTCTATCAGGACATCGCGGCCAAACGCCACGCGACACGATACCTGCACGCCGGGCCGGTTCTGGTATCGCCGGTGACCGAAATTTCAGTCTGACTTGTGAATATGCCAGATGATCTGACGCCCCCCGCACAGGATGCACCGTACCGGACAACGGTGGCCGACCCGGTTGCCGATGGCGAGAAAATGCTCGCGCTGTGGCGGAGCGGCCTCGGCCATCATGGTGCGCCGCAGGCCAAACTGGACTGGTTTTACCGGCACAATCCCGAAGGCTCACCGCTGGTTGTTTTGCTGCATCTCGCCAGTGCGCCCGACGCGATTGGCGTCGGTGCCGTCGGGCCGCGGCGCATGCAGTTTGGCAGTGAGATATTGCGGGCGGGCGCGCTGGTGGATTTTGTGATGCTGCCCGAGTACCGTACCTTTTTTCCGGCGATTTTTTTGCAGCAGGAGGTACGGCGTCGCGCGGCTGATCGCTTCAGCATCGTGTTCGGCTTTCCAAACAAGAAAGCCCTGCCGATTGTGCGCCGGGTCGGCTATCAATGCGTCGGCCAGATGATTCGCCGTACCCGCGTGCTTCGCTCGACCACCTATCTGACCAAGTACTTGCCGGGCTGGCTTAGCGGCATTGCCGGGTTCGCCATTGATGCCTATCGATCAACCAAGATGAGCGTGCGCAGCCTTGTCAATGGCGGCTTCAAATTTGACTGGCAGGATCGCCCGGATGATTCGTTCGATGACTTGTGGAGGCGGGCCGCCACGCCGACGGTGTTGATGGGCGTTCGCGACCGGGCTTTTCTGGCGTGGCGATTTGCCGACGCACCCACAAAGTCGTATAAATTTTTCAAACTGTTGACCGCGACTGATCTAAGCCTGGTTGCATACGCGGTTTGTGAGGTGGACGGCGCGGCAATGACGGTCGCGGATTTTCTGGTGGATCCCAAGATCGAGACGGCGGCGGCCCGGCTCTGGCTGGACTTGTCGCGCGAAGCGACGCGGATGGGCCTTACAAGTCTGTCGGTGACGTTTATGGGGGCTGAAAAGGAACAGAGGGTGATGAGCGCCGCCGGCTTGCTGGATCGCGGGCAGGATCCGGTCTATGCGTCAATGTCGCCACCACCGGGTGTTGTCGACGATATGCCATTGACGACGTCGGCATGGTACCTGACGTCGGCGGACGAAGACGGCTGATGCGCGCCGAATGCGAATGCTTGCCGATCAGGCGAGCCTGAGAGGCAGGGTGCGCAGCCGCTGACCGGTCAGTGCAAATATCGCGTTCGCGATGGCCGGCGCAATGGCCGGCAATGCGGCCTCACCGACGCCGGTGGGTGGGGATGTTGAAGGGACAATATGCGTTTCAATGATTGGCACCTTGCCCATCCGTGGCAGCGCATATTGGTGAAAATTTCCCTGCAACACGCGTCCCTCGCGGATTTCGATGCCTTCGTCCAGCGCGGCGCCCATGCCCATGATCACGGCACCTTCCACCTGTTGGGCGATCCCATCCGGATGCACCGCCTGCCCGCAGTGAATGGCACAAACCACTCGATGCACGCGTACACGATTGCCTTCAATCGACACCTCCGCGACCTCGGCTACCACGCTTCCCACTGACTCATATAACGCAACGCCCATCGCGCGCGCCGTTGCCATCGCCTTCAACGCGCGCTGGCGCTCAGGCCCATAGCCGGATTTGGCAATGGCAAGCTCCAGCGTGGCCAGATGACGCGGCCGGCCGATGAGCAACTCGCGCCGCAATGCGACCGGATCGCGCTTCAGTTCAGTGGCCAATTCGTCGATGAAAGACTCGCTGAAAAAACCATCATGGGAAGCGTCCACGCTGCGCCACGCGCCAATCGGTACGCTGCCATCGACGCGCACGCGTCGATAAATTTGATGGGAAATCGCATAGGCGAGGCCGCCCGAAGTCGGCGGGCTCGCGGTCGCGGGCTTATCAGGTTTTTCCGGTTGATGGCGGGCGGCCTGTGCCTGACCGACCGAGTCGCATGCCACCTTCTGCGCCATCGCCACCACGCGTCCCTCGGCATCGATGGCCCCGCTGAGACGCGCGGTCGCGGCCGGGCGATAAAAGTCGTGGCGAAAATCCTGCTCGCGCGTCCAAACCAATTGCACCGGACGGCCACCCGCCTGCTTTGCGATGGCGACCGCCTGAAACACAAAGTCCGCCTCCAGGCGTCGACCAAATCCGCCGCCGATCCTCGGCACCACCATCTCGACCGCCACACGCGCAACACCCGCCGCGCGGGACGCCGCCTCGATGGCGGTATTGGGTGCCTGCGTGGGTGCCCATACGCGCACGATTCCCGCGTCAACATGGGCGGTACAGGTCATCGGCTCGATTGCGGCATGGGCGAGATACGGCACGCTGTATTCGGCCTTTAGCGTGCGGTTGGCGGCACGGAAGGCGGAATCGAAATCGCCCAGCGAAGACTTGATGACACCTGCCTCGCGATCCAGTAATTCAATCCGTTGCGCGGCCAATTGGGCGGTATCGATGCCGACCCCTGCCGATTCGTCCCACGTGATGTCAAGCGAGCCCGCCATCTGCCGCGCGATCCACCAACTATCGGCAATCACCGCAAGTGCCTCGCCCTGCCCGTAGCCGGCCGCCACCCGCACGATATGCGCGCCTCGTAGTTCGCCTGGCGCGCGAAACGCCACCAGCCGCGCGCCGATTGACGGTGCCATCGCGAGCGCGGCGTAACGCATACCCGGCAGGCGAATGTCCGATGCGAATTGCAGGCTGCCGTCACCCTTGGCGCGCGCGTCGATACGCGTGGGCGAGGTTCCGATCAAGTTGAAGTGCTGCGCTGGTTTCACGTTGAACTCGTGCGCCGGCACAATCGGTTTTGCACTTCGCAGTACCTCCGCATAGTCAAGGCGTGTGCCGTTGGGCAGAATCACTGCGCCCGCCTCGGTGCGGCATTGCCGGGGATCGACCGCATGCACTCGGGCGGCCGCATTGACCAGCGAAGCCCGTGCATGGGCCCCAACCATTCGTAGCGGCCGCCACAAGTCACTGAGCGTGGATGAACCGGCCGTGGTAACAGTTATGCCAAGCGTCTGGCGCCCGGCCATGTATTTCAGCCAGCGCTTGCTGCGGGCCATCAGGCGCTGATCCTCATTCAATTCCGGCAACATCGCTTCGGCGATCATGATATTGCCGAAGATTTTGTGGAGCGGCGCATCCATGATGTCGATGCGATCAAGCGGCAAATCCAATTCCTCGGCCGCCAGCATCGCCAGCGCGGTGAAAATTCCCTGCCCCATCTCGCAACGCGGTACCGCCAGCCGTGCGCGACCGTCGGTGGTCAGCGTGACCCAGCCGTTGATTGAAATCTCCGCGTCAATGGACGGTGTCATACGCGCCCGACGACGCTTCATCGGATCTTGCGCAGCCCATCCGAAAATTAGTGCGCCAGCACTGCCGACAGCGGTTATCAGAAAGGTTCTGCGTTTCAAGATCTTAATGCTCGACTTGTGGCCGCGGGAATCGTCAACTATACCGCCACGAGCAGGTATTTGGCAGTCTCGTGGCAGGTTGTGTGTCAGGCTAAAACTCAATTGTAGAGTCACCTGTCACTAAAGCGTCACACTCAGGCGCTAATGTACATCCATGGATCTGATACTTTGGCGCCACGCGGACGCATCGCCCGTCAAGAACGAAAGTGAAGCCGATTTTAAGCGTCGCTTGACCAGCAAAGGACGCAAGCAGGCGGCGCGCATCGGTGCGTGGCTTGAACGGCATCTGCCCGATTCAACCCGCGTTCTGGCCAGTCCCACGACGCGCACACGGGAAACAGCTGAAGCACTGGGGCGAAAGTTTCAACTGATCGAGGAACTTGGCCCCGGCGCACCTCCGGCGCAGGTGCTGATCGCCGCCGGTTGGCCGGACAACCGACACGCCGTGCTGGTCATCGGCCATCAGCCCGCGCTGGGAAAGTTGGCGTCGCTCCTGTTGTTTGGCCAAGAGCAGGAGTTGTCGATCCGCAAAGGGGCGGTGTGGTGGTTCACGAATCGTTCGCGCGAAGATGACGATGCCAAACATTCACGCGTCATGCTGCGTGCGGCGGTTTGCCCGGATTATTTGTAGCACGGAAAAGTGGGTCAACGATGGGCTACATCGGCGCAATTGACAAAAATCAAGCGAACCCAAATTAATGATTCCGGCACTTCGTTGCAGAGCCTAAAATAAATTCTGCACGCTGCCCGCCTGCGCAGCGTGAGTGTTGACCAATGATGAATGGAACTGCCATGTTACAATCGAACTAAGTATCGAACACGGAGGAAAAAAACGCTGACATTATCCAGCGGCTCGCAACAGAAATACATCGGCCGATTGATGAAGTCAAGCGCGTCTACGATGGTGAATATGCCCGCCTTAAATCGGATGCACGCATTTTTGATTATCTGTCGCTTTTCGCAACCCGGCAAACGCGTGCGGCACTTGGACTATCGCATTAAGGACGCAATTCGCCACAAATTCGGTAGGGCTTGACAGGACGGCTTCAAACCAATCTGGTTTTGTCGTCAAATATGAATCCTTTGAGCGGAGGCGGATGTATCACCGCAATGCTCATCCAGACGGCCCCGCTGAAATAAAGTGACTTCCAGACGATTTCATTCTTCCAATCCTCCCATTCGTGCGAGGCCGCCCAGCGCGCTGACGCATCGAGCACACCTTCGGTGACGCTCATATATGCACGCTCGCTTGCCTCGTCCGCCAGCCAGCGCGTCCAGTACATCGGCACCTCGACGAAGTACATGCATGCAATGTATGCGAAGCTGATGCCGCAAACGGCGGCGAGAAGGGGGCGTCGCGCCGGATCGCAGCGC